>CAINDV010000637.1 GCA_903847485.1 uncultured Verrucomicrobiota bacterium | reverse complement strand
GGATCAGGCTGATTCCCGACGACTACGGCCCGAACAACGAACAGGGCTGGTGGGACGACGAGCACTGGCAGAAATATGGGCACTACGTCAAACCCTATGAGACCACCAGGAAGTGGGCCCAGGCGATCATCGAGCGCGGCGGCATCCCGCTGATCTACAGCCAGACCACCTCGTATTCCCGCGACTTCATGGCCGCTCATTCGGACTGGTACACGTTCAACGACACCAAGCGACTGGTGAAAGCGGATGGCAGCTTGGATTATGGCAAGGGTGCGCTGGATTTCACTGACCCAGATCTCAAGGAACACCTGCGTAAGGTTTACGGGAACATGCGGGACGGCGGCATGGCCGGACTGATGTTCGACTATCCGGAGGACCGGTTCAGACAGGACGGCGGATTCGAGGACAAGTATGCCACCGCGGCGGCGGCTTATCGGACAATTTTCGAATTGCCCAAGACCATCCTCGGCCCCAATTCCTACATCGACGAACGCAATTGTTGGGGATCCGTCACTGGCAGGGGAGCCTTCATGGACGTGACGGCCGGGGTGGTGGACTCGCAGCGGGTGTGGGGCGATAATGATATCGTCACGCCCGAGATGATTTCCCGCTGCGGCCACCGCTGGTACAAGAACCGGGTCATCTTCACCTACGACATGGACTCCAAGAATCTGTTCAAGACGTCGCCCGACAACCGGGACGGCCTGCGGCAGCTTCTGACGATGGTCTATACGGTCGCTCCCAGGTTTGTGCTGGCCAGCAGCTTCAGCCGGATGACGCCGGCACAGTTGCACGACCTTTCCCGGATCTATCCCATCCATGCCACCCCACGGAGCGCCCGCCCCCTCGATGCCTTTACGCGACAGGACGGCATTCCCCACATCTACGACCTGGCGATTGACAAGACGTGGCATCAGCTCGCCTTTTACAATCCCGATGTGAAGACGAACGGCACCATCGGGGTCGATCTGGGGAAGGACAGTTCGCTCGGCGGGATGGGGCTGAACTCCAAGCGGAGCTACTACGTTTATGACTTCTGGAACGATGCCTTCCTCGGCAAGTTCCCAGGGAACGGCAAGCTCGAACAGACTCTCCGGCCGGGAGAGGTGAGGATGATGTCGGTGCATGAGGTCGCCAAACACCCGCAGTTCATCTCCTCCAACCGGCATGTCAT
This sequence comes from uncultured Verrucomicrobiota bacterium, assembly GCA_903847485.1. Classification (GTDB taxonomy): domain Bacteria; phylum Verrucomicrobiota; class Verrucomicrobiia; order Limisphaerales; family JAJXZI01; genus CAINDV01. Next base: position 10,428 of record CAINDV010000637.1, on the reverse strand, counting down.
GCAGGGCTACGTGGATGTGGTCAAGACTGACTGGGACCCGGCCACGCGAACGCTTACCGGCACTTCGAAGGTCGTGGGTGGGGACACCTACAAGCTGGTCATCGCCGCGAACGGTCACAAGCCCGCCTCGTGTTCCGCCCAGGGCGCCACGGCGGAGATTAAGGTGATCAACGCGGAGGCGGGCGGCATTGCGGTCCTCAGTATCGACCGGGCCGAGAACGGGACCGTGGACTGGTCGGTGTCGTTTACTAAATGAACCCGTTAGCAAAGGAGACAAGACTACGAAACGCCGAACGTTCCGAAGACAACCAGGCTGCCAGGCGTGGCCGCGTTCGGTCAGATGTCGCTACGTTGCTGGACTTTGGACCTTGGACTTTAGACTTTGGACTTTGAACACGGGAGGCGAGATGGTGCTTGATGAACTGCGTTGCGAGTATCTGGTCAACCCACAGGGCATTGATTCGGCTCACCCGCGTCTGCAATGGACGGTCAAATCGGACACGCGCGGCTGGATGCAAGCCGCCTACCAAATCCTCGTGGCGTCGAGCGAGGATTTGCTGGCCAAGGGCCAGGCCGATCTGTGGGATAGCGGAAAGGTGGTTTCGGACCGCTCAATCCAAATTGAATACGGCGGCCAGTCGTTGACGTCACGACAGCGCTGCTGTTGGAAAGTCAAGGTGTGGCCCGTCAGTGCCGGGAAAGAAGATGTCTCGCCCTCGCCGTGGAGTGCGCCAGCGCACTGGAGCATGGGGCTGCTGGAGCCGGGCGACTGGCGCGGCCAATGGATCGGCAATGAGGAATCGGTCACTGCGGCGCGAATGTTGCGCCAGGAGTTTGACGTGACGAAGCGGGTGGTCCGCGCGACGGTGTATTTCAGCGGTTTGGGTTTGTCGGAGCTTTATCTCAACGGCCGGAAGGTCGGCGACCATGTGCTGTCTCCGGCACTCAGCGAGTATCCGAAGCGAGTGTATTATGTCACGCACGACGTCACCGCGCAGATCAAGCGCGGCCGCAACGCGCTCGGCGCCTGGCTGGGCAACGGCCGTTGCACGCCGCGGGCAGAGTGGTTGCAGCGTTTCGGGTTTCCGAAGCTGCAATTGCAGTTGGAAGTGGATTACGCCGACGGCTTGCGCGACACGTTAGTCAGCGATGCCACGTGGAAACTCACTACCGCTGGTCCCATACTCGCCAACGATGAATACGACGGAGAGCAGTACGACGCGAGGAAGGAAATGCCGGGCTGGGCGGAGCCCGGGTTCGCCGACTCCGCCTGGCAACCGGCGCAGGTCGTTGCCGGGCCTGGTGGCACGCTCTCGGCGGAGATGATCGAACCGAGTCGCGTCACCGAAACGCTTAAACCCATCTCCGTGAACGAGATCAGCCCTGGCGTCTTCATCTTCGATATGGGGCAGAACATGGTCGGCTGGTGCCGGCTTGCGGTTCGCGGCCCGGCGGGCTCGGAAGTGACTCTGCGGCATGCCGAGCGGCTCAAATCCGACGGCTCGCTTGACGTCGCCAACCTTCGCACGGCGAAAGCCACGGACATTTACACGCTCAAGGGCAAGGGCAGGGAGATCCACGAACCCCGTTTCACTTACCACGGTTTCCGGTATGTCGAAGTCAAGGGATTCCCGGGTCGGCCCACGCTCGCCTCGATCGAAGGTTGCGTGGTCCACAACGACATGGCGGTGGCGGGTGCGTTTGTCTGCTCGCATCCGACGATCAATCGCATTTACCGCAACATTGTCTGGGGCGTCAGCGGCAATTATCATGGCATTCCGACCGATTGCCCGCAGCGTGACGAGCGGCATGGCTGGCTCGGCGACCGTGCGGCGGAATCCAAGGGTGAGTCGTATCTTTTCAACCTCGCGGCACTCTACGCCAAGTGGACTCGCGACATGGCTGACTCGCAGCGGGAGAACGGGAGTATTCCCGACGTCTGCCCCACCTCCTACCAGCCTCAGTTCTGTTTCGATGACGTTACCTGGCCCGCCACCGCGATCATTATCCCCGGCGCGCTGCTCGACCAATACGGCGACCGGGCGCTCATTGCCCGGCAGTATCCGAGCCTGGTCAGATGGATCGACCACATGCGTGGCTACATTGCCGATGGCCTCATGCCGCAGGACAAGTTTGGCGACTGGTGCGTGCCGCCGGGGAATCCGGGAACCGCTCCGGCCGTAATGGCGACGTGTTACTTCTACCATTGCTTAAAGTTAATGACGCGTTACGCGACCCTGCTCGGTAAACCTGACGACGCGCAGCGCTTCGCCGCGCTGGCGGAGCAACTCAAGAGCGCGATGAACGAGAAGCTCTATCACCGCGACCAGGGCTTTTACGACCACGGCTCGCAGACCTCGTGCTTGCTCCCGCTGGCGTTCGACCTGGTCCCGGCGCAGGAGCGCCCGCGTGTCTTCGGGCATCTGGCCAAGGAGATTACCGAGAGCACCCAAGGCCATGTGGGCATGGGCCTCGTGGGGGGACAATGGCTCAACCGTGTGTTGACCGACGGCGGACGCCCCGACATCGCATTCCGCCTGGCCACCAACACCACCTATCCGAGCCTGGGGTACATGGCCGAAAGGGGCGCAACGACCATCTGGGAGCTATGGAACGGCGATACGGCGGGTCCGGAGATGAACTCGGACAACCATGTCATGCTCGTCGGCGATCTGGTGATCTGGCTCTACGAATGCCTCGCCGGCATCCGCGCCGATCCCGCGGAGCCGGGATTCAAGCATATCCTCATGCAACCGCATCCGGTCGGCGATTTGAAATTTGTCCGCGCAAGCCATCGTTCGCCCTACGGCCTGATTCGGAGCGAGTGGCGGCGCGAAGGGGATAAGTTCAAATGGCAGATATCCGTGCCGCCAAACACCACCGCCACCGTCTCCATTCCGGCGCGGGATCCGGCTTCGCTGCGGGTGGACGGCAAGCCGTTTGAGCGGGTGCCAGGCGTCACATTCCTCGGCCGGGAAGCGGATCGCGTGGTCTTGAAAGTGGCCGCCGGAAATTACCGGTTCACCGTTCGCTAAGACTATGCTTCCTGAAATTGCTAACACTGAGAAAGAACGATCAATTAATGAAACGAAATGCACCAGGCTCCGCTCGTAGAAACCAACAAGTAGAACCTCGAACAGGAATCCTGATGAAAGACCACGCCCCACTCCGCTTGGCCGCCATCCTCATCGCAGCCGTGGCGCTGCTGCCAGCCCCTAACGTCTGCCTCGCCAAGACCTCCGTTGTCAAGCACGGCAACGTGGTGGTGCTGCAAAACGATCGCGTGAAGGTGGAATACGATCTGGCCAACGGAACCTATGCGGCACGGAGCCGTGCGGATAAGTCCTCGAATCTTACCGGCGCCGGTCTTAGGATCAACGAGTTCTCCTCGGATGTTCCGGGGTTGACCCGCACCTGGGAGAGCGTGCCAGTCGAGGACGAGCTGGGCAGGGGACGGAAGCTGCTGGTGAAGGCTGTCGGTCCCGGACAACCAGACCTGATCCTTGAAATTACTTTATACGACGACCGGAGTTTCCTCGTGCTCTCCGGTGGTCTCAAGAATACCCTTGGCCAGAGCATCAGCGTGAAGGAGATCAATCCGGTCCAGCATGCGAAAGCGTTCGCCGGTGTCAGCCCCAAGTCTGATCTCCGCATGCTGAACGGCCCCGGCGGAGCGGGCCTCGGACCTCGGATGGACGGGGTCAAACAGGAGATTGGACACGAGACCCGGGTCCACGGCACCACGAACATGGAAAGCCCGAACAACCTGCTGGCGACTTTTGTGATGGAGGGCAAGCGCAAGTCCATCGTGCTGGGCGGGCTGACCTATCACGACTATGCCAAGGTGGCCAGCGCCGCGCGCGTCGGTGCCGACGACCTGGAGGCCAGCGTCATGAACTGGGATGCCACCGGCAAGCGGGTCGATCCGGGCGTGAGCTACCGGCCGGATGACCGCTGCTATGTCGATATCTGCACCGCCAATCCGTTCGACGCGCTGGAGCAATATGGTCTGGCGGTGCGGGCGGCGCAGAAGGTCAAGCTGCAAATCAATAACTTCCCGACCGTCTGCGGCTGGTATGTGGCCGTTTTCGGCGGCGGCGGCGGCTCCGAGCCTAACAACTCGGCCGGGATGGTCGCGCAGATGGACGCGGTGGTCAAATCAGGGTTCCTGCGCTATAGCAAGGTTGCGGTGCGGGTGGTGCCCGACGCCGGCGGTGGCGACAACGAGCAAGGCTGGTGGGATGATGAGCACTGGCAGAAATATGGCCACTACGTCAAACCCTATGAGACCACCAAGAAGTGGGGGCAGGCGGTTATCGAGCGCGGCGGCATCCCGTTGATCTATAGCCAGACCGGCTGCAACTCCCGCGACTTTATCGCCGCCCATCCGGACTGGTATCTGTTCAATGACACCAAGCGGCTCTTCGACGAGAAGGGCGGTTTGACTTACATCAAAGGTGCGCTGGACTACACCGATCCCGGCTTCAAGGCTCATCTGCGCAAGGTCTATGAAAACATGCGGGACGGCGGCTTGGCCGGGCTGATGTTCGACTACCCCGAGAACTTGTTCCGCCAGGACGGCGGGTTCGAGGACAAGTATGCCACCGCCGCGGCCGCCTATCGGGCCATCTTTGAATTGCCCAAAACCATCCTTGGGCCCGAGTCCTACATTGACGAGCGCAACTGCTGGGCCATGCCTAATGGCCGGGGTTGCTTCTCGGACGTGACGGCTGGTGTGGTGGACTCGCAACGGGTGTGGGGCGATACCGATGTCGCCACGCCCGAGATGTACTCCCGTTGCGGGCACCGCTGGTACAAGAACCGGGTGATCTTCACCTATGACATGGACTCCAAGAACCTGTTCAAAGGGTCGCCCAATAACCGGGACGGCCTGCGGCAGCTTCTCACGATGGTCTATACGGTGGCCCCGCGGTTTGTGCTGGCCAGCAGCTTCAGCAAGATGACTCCCGAGCAGTTGCACGACCTCTCCCGGATCTACCCCATCCACGCCACCCCACGGAGCGCGCGCCCGCTGGATGCCTTTACGAGGGAAGACGGCATTTCTCGCATCTATGACCATCCGATTGACAAAACGTGGCACCAGCTCGCCTTTTACAATCCCGACGTGAAGACGAACGGGACCATCGGAGTAGATATCAGCAAGGATAGCTCGTTTGGTGGAATGGGACTCGACTCCAGCAAGAGTTACTTCGTCTATGACTTCTGGAACGACGCCTTCCTCGGAAAAATCCCGGGGAACGGCCGGCTCGAACAAACCCTCCGACCCGGTGAGGTAAGGATGATGTCGGTCCATGAGGTAGCCAAACACCCGCAATTCATCTCCTCCAACCGGCATGTCATGCAGGGTTACGTGGATGTGCTCAAGACTGACTGGAACCCGGCCACGCGGACGCTCAGCGGCACGTCCAAGGTCGTGGGCGGGGAGACTTACAAGCTGGTCATCGCCACCAACGGCCGCCAGCCCACCTCGTGCTCCGCCCTGGGTGCCAAGGCACAGATCCAGGTCACCAGCAGCGAGGCGGGCGGTCTGACCGTCCTGAGCCTGGACTTAAGAGAAAACGCGACGGTGGACTGGTCGGTGTCCTTTTAGGAACTAAAACACATGATCCAATTGTTGACGTTGTTGTGGCTTTTCCAAACCTCCCAGCCGGCGCAGAACACCCTCAGCGCGCAGACCCCGCAAGCTGATTTCGCAGCGCCCACGAACGCCTCAAACGGTTTTACGGTCAAGTTCACGGTGGACTTGAAGAAGTTCGACGGCGAGAAGAGTATTCTCGAAATATCGAATGTACTCAGTGTCCGTCTTCGTCAGCACGATCCACTGGACCGCAAGCGTCAGAATTATCCGGCGTTCAAAATGCCCGACGGCTCGGTGCCGGTTCTCGAGGCGACTGTGGTGCTCCACTCCAGCGAGCATCCCGACTGGAAGAACATGACCATCGGCATTCCGCTGGCGCTGCTCAAGAAGCCTGAAGGCGAACACGACATCGTTCTCAACTTCACCGGTGTGCGTTGGACGATGTATGTTGACGGCGAATTGCTCGACAACGACTTCCCGTTTGGCTATCCGCGATGGGCACCGCAAAACTCGTGGAAACTGGATGCAAAGTATGTGAAAAGGGCGGCGATCTATCTCCCCGCAATCACCCCCGAAAAGAAACCGGCCAAGCAACCCAACACTGTGCCCGTTCAATACTGGACTCCGCCGGGACACAACAGTTGGGTAGGGGATGTGGCGACGTGTTTCCACAAAGGACGCTATCACGTCTTCTATTTGTATGACCGACGCCACCACTACAGCAAGTTTGAATGTGGCGGACATTACTTCGAACACCTCTCCACAACAGATTTCAAGACATGGACCGAACACGAAGCCGCGACCCCTCTCGACGAACAGTGGGAAACCATCGGCACGGGGGTGCCGTTTGTCTTCAATGACAAATTCTGTCTCAGCTATGGTCTGCACACCACGCGCATTTATCCGCAGGACAAGACCACGCTCCCCGCCCAATGGGACTGCCTGAACAAGAACGGACGCACAGGCACATTCCAACGAGACGCAACGCCCGGGATACCCGCAGGTGCCACCTACTCCGTCAGCGCGGACGGCATCGCGAACTTCAAGAAGTCGCAGATCATGTTTCATCCCTGTGAAAATCCAAGCGTCTATACGGACCCAAGCGGCAAGCTGCGAATGATGGCGAACTTTCAGTCCAATGGCATTTGGGAATCGGAGTCCATTGACGGCGGCTGGCACTGTATCAATCCAGGCTTCCCGCCCGGCGGCGACTGCACCTTCTTCTTCCGCTGGGGCAAGTTCGATTACATCATCGGCGGCTTTACCGGACTTTGGTCGAAACTGGCCGCCGCGCCAAACTCGGCCTATGAAGATGTTGCCGGCAAAGGACTCGACTTCTACGATGGATCGGCCGTTCCCGCGATCACAGAAATCACCGGCGGGCGTTTCCTGATGGCAGGGTGGATTCCAATGCAGGGTGGCTGGGGCGGCAATCTAGTTATCCGCGAGTTGATGCAATTCCCCGATGGCAGAGTTAGCTCAAAATGGCTGAAGGAAATAACCCCCGAAACAGACAAGCCCGAAACGCTCGCGGCAAAGGTTGCCGAAACGACGACATTTCCGACTGTCGGCAAATCGTTCATGCTGACCTTCACGGTTCAGCCCGCAGCGGCGAAGCAGGGCAAGTTCGGCATTTCGTTCCTGCCTGAGACCGGCGAGCAGGCTTCCTGCGAGCTACAGCTTCGTTTAGCTGATCTGCGGGCGCAATTTGGGCCCGGGTCATTGAACAGCTTCGCGGGGAAGACGAAGTCTCTGCGCGAAGGCGAGGGACCTCACCATGTGGGCAATTACGCGATCGAAAATCTGATCGGCGTTGATACACCATTTACGGTGCGCGTGATTGTGAAGAGCGATGATAAGATTGGGGGTTCACTGATTGATGCGGAAATAGCCGGACAGCGTACGATGATTGCGTATCGCGCTGGCTTAACAGTGAAAAACATGATCTTCCGCACCGAAGGAGTCGAACTCAAGAATGTTCAAATCGCGCCGCTCAAAGACTAGGAGGTTCACACAACCACCACACAAAGACTACAGATGAAAATGCTTACATCGTTACTGACCGGCACCTTCTTCTACGCCGCCGTAACCGCCAGCGCGGCCAGCGGCCAGTTGTCGCAGCCGCCTGCGGTACCGGAGGGCTACAACGGGATGGCGGCGGAGATCAGTCCTTTTCGGTGGCCCGCGAAGACGCCCGATGACTGTCCGTTTCCGCCTTCCGAGCAGTTCTCGGGCGTCGAATTCACCGGCCGGTATCGTAACTACAGTAACGGGGACACATGGTACCCAACCTGGGCCGAGGATGGTAATCTCTATTCCCCTTGGACCGACGGATACCTGCTCGACAACGGGGACAAATACGTCCACTTCCAGCGGGAAGGGGAGTTTGCCAAACCGGATGATCCTAAGTTTCCGAAGAATTGCTACCCGTGCAATTCGGGCAACAACGAGGGTGCTGGACGCCCAAAGGCGGCCACGGCCCAGGCGAAAATAGTCGGCGAAGATCCATTGAATCTCCAGGTCGTCAACATAGCTCCCCGGATCGAGGCCGATCCGGCGCCCTACATCGGGCGCTACCCGTGTGGCAGCCTGTGCCACAACGGGGTGTGGTACTTCGGCACGTATTCGATTTGGGGTCCGGCCGGCCTGGGCCCCTTCGTGGGTTTCCGTCATTCCACGGACTACGGCAAGACCTGGGTGCAGACCGCCTGCACCCCGACGCAGCCGCTCTTTGGCGAGAACCCGGCCAAGGCGCCGGTCAAGATCGGGGCGCCCCACTTCGTGGACTTTGGCAAGAACATGCAGCATTCGCCCGACGGCAAGGCCTACCTTGTGGCGCACGGCTCCACCCGCCGCCAAGCGCCCAACGAGTGGCAAATGGGCGATCAGGTCTTCCTGTTGCGGGTGACGCCCTCGCCAGTCACGATCAACGATCCCAAGGCGTATGAGTTCTTTGCCGGCTACGGTGTCTCGGGCGAGGCGCAGTGGACCCGCGAGTTCGACCAGATCCAGCCGCTGCTCACGTGGGAAGGCCGCCTGGGGATCGTGACGGTCTCCTATGTCGCGCCGCTGAAGAAGCACCTCATGTTCGTCAGCCGGGCGACGAGCTATCAGAGCGACGCTCCCCACGACACGATGATTCTGGAGTCCGACGCGGTGGCTGGCCCTTGGAAATTGGTCGAATACCTGCCCGCGTTCGGGCCCAATGCCTACTTTGTCAACCTGCCCACGAAGTTCAGCAGTAAGGATGGGCTAGCAGGATGGTTGTGCTATTCCTCCTGTTGGGACAACAAGTGGAGTTTCCGGCCCGGAAGCCCACCCGGCAGCCATTATTCGATGTCGTTGCACGAAATCCGCTTGCTGCCGCGAGCCTCCGCGCCAGACACCAGTCTGACCAAGCCCGGCGGCGCCTTCGTCGCAGACCCTTCCGCACCCGGCGGGCTGCCGGTCAATGAGGCGTCCGGCCAGCCTGCGGCCGATGCGATTGGCCACTCGTGGCGCCGGACAGAGACAACGCTGACGCTGCTCCGCGGGACCAATGTCGTCTGGCAGTCGGTGGCCGATCCGGCCCAGGGCAAACCCTATTTCCATCCACTGGCGACACCGGGTGGAGCGGTGCTCAGCGATCTGCGGCCGACGGATCATCCCTGGCATTACGGTCTTTGGTGGTCGTGGAAGCTCATCAATGGGCTTCTTTACTGGGACGAAGACCCCAAGACCGGACGCAGCGAGGCAGCCACCGACCTTCTCAACTGGGCTGCGGAAACCCGCTCCGACGGTTCGGCCCGGCTGACCTTTTCCCTGAGCTATCACCCGTGGGACGGGACGCCGGTGTTGACGGAGAAACGCGTGGTGGAGGTGTCCGCTCCGACGGACAAGGGCTACACTTTGGACTGGGTGGCGGAATTCACCGCCGTGACCAACGTCGTGTTGGATCGCACGCCTGCCGGCTATGCGGGGTTTTCACTGCGCCTGGGGCCCGAGCAAAGAAAGTGGACCTTCACGGACAGCGAAGGCCGGTCGGGCCAGGCTGCCATCCATGGACAAGCGGCGCGCTGGGTGAAACTCTCGGCGGGGACCAACGCCTCGGCGGTGGCGATCTTCGACCATCCCGACAACCTGCGATATCCGGCCCGGTGGTATGTCGATCAGAGCATGCCTTACTTCAGCCCGGCCCCGCTCTTTGGGGGACCGTTGGAGATGGCGGCAGGAAAGAAATTGGTGTTTCGCTATCGGGTTCGCGTAGAGGATCATGATCCGGGGGAGACTGCTATGGACGCGGCATGGGCAGCATTCAAGACTGCCCTGAGATCAATGCCTACTGAGAAGAAGGGCGGAACTCTGGGCGTTGTTTGCCCAGCAGGCGCCTCCGCCACTATGAAGCTCGCCGCAAAGGAAATCCGGCGGTACGTGTATTTGCGAACCGGCGCACTGCCGTCAATCACGGAATCCGGCAATGGCATCATGCTAAAGGTTGATCCGGCACTGGAAGCCCAGCAGTTCCGGCTGAAAACCGACGGCGGCTCGACCCTTATTGCTGGCGGCAGCGATGTCGGGGTGCTGTACGGGGCCTACCGGTATGCGGAGTTGTTGGGAGTGCGGTTTTATTTGCACGAGGATGTGTTGCCGGATGAGCCATTGCAGGAGTTGCCGGCGGTGGATGAGACCGGGAAACCGGTGTTTGGGGTGCGCGGCATTTTGCCGTTCCATGATTTTGCACAGGGACCGGATCTGTGGGAGGCGGATGATTACAAGGCCGTGCTGTCGCAGATGGTGAAGTTGCGGATGAACTTCATCGGGCTGCACACCTACAGCGAGTGCGGTTGGGG
>CAINDV010000636.1 GCA_903847485.1 uncultured Verrucomicrobiota bacterium | reverse complement strand
GATCTTCTCCATCGGCATCCTGGTGGACGACGCCATCGTGGTGGTGGAAAACATCGTCCGCCATTTCCACCTGCCGCAAAACAAAGGCCGCTCGTGGTCCGCCATCGCCGTCGAAGCGGTGAACGAAGTCGGCAACCCCACCATCCTCGCCACCTTCGCCGTGATCGCGGCAGTGCTGCCGATGGCGTTTGTCGGTGGATTGATGGGGCCGTACATGCGGCCTATCCCGATCGGCTCCAGCGCGGCGATGTTTTTCTCGCTGGCCATCGCGTTCATCGTGACGCCGTGGGCGGCGATCCGGATTCTGAAATGGGGCGGCAAGTATTCCCAGCTCACCACCGGCACGCCTTCCGCCGCCGATCTGGCGCAGCACTCGCACTCGGACCACCCGGAAGATTTCTTCACCAAGCTCTACCGCCGGATGATGGGTCCGCTCATCGCGCATAGGAGCTGGGCGATTGGGTTCCTCGGAGCCATCACGCTGCTGCTGCTCGCGGCGATGGCGACGGTCATTTTCGGCTGGGTGAAGGTGAAGATGCTGCCGTTCGACAATAAGAGCGAGTTCCAGATCATTCTCAACATGCCAGAGGGCAGCGCGCTGGAACGTACGGCGGAAGCCGCCCGCGAAATCGCCGCTGCCGTGCGCGGCGAACCGGAAGTTACCGACTATCAGGTCTATGTCGGCACAGCGGCGCCGTTCAACTTCAATGGCCTCGTGCGGCATTACTTCATGCGGCACGGACCGCACATCGCCGATTTGCAGATCAACCTCGCCCCCAAGAGCGAACGCAAGGCCCAGAGCCACGAGATCGCCAGCCGGGTGCGTCCGCGCGTTCGGGCCGTCGCGGAGAAATACGGAGCGCGCGTGGCCGTCGCCGAAGTGCCGCCCGGCCCGCCGGTGTTGCAGACGCTGGTGGCGGAAATTTACGGCGACACCGAGGCGCATCGGCAGGCGTTGGCGCAGGAGATCATCAAGGTTTTCACGAACACCGTCGGCGTCGTGGATGTGGACTGGTACATGGAAGCCGACCAGACGAAGCTCAAGTTCATCGTGGACAAGGAAAAGGCCGCGCTCAACGGCATCAGCGAGGAGACCATCGTTCAGACGCTTCGCCTGGCTGTCGGCGGCGCGCCGGCAGACTTGCTGCATGTGGACCGCGAGAAGGAGGACGTGCAGATCGTCGTCCGTCTGCCGCAAGCCAGCCGCACATCGGCGGATGACCTGCTGGCCTTGCGCGTGCGCTCCGCCACGCAACCCGGCGCTCCGCTGGTGCCGCTGCGGGAGTTGGTGCGGATCGAGTCGGCGCTGGTGGACAAGAGCATCTTCCACAAGAATCTCATGCCGGTGACCTACGTCATCGGCGACGTGGCCGGCGTGGTGGAAAGCCCCGTCTATGCCATCCTGGACATGAACAAGAAGCTTAAGGCGCTGGACGTGACGCCGTTCGGCGGCGACAAGGCCGGCCTCGAAATCTTCAACGCCTCACAGCCGTTCAGCGACGCCAAGCCCTCGATGAAATGGGACGGCGAATGGCACATCACGCTGGAAGTTTTCCGCGACATGGGCATGGCCTTCGCGGCGGTGCTGGTGCTGATTTATATCCTGATGGTCGGCTGGTTCCGGTCCTTCCTGACGCCGCTGATCGTCATGGTGGCGATTCCTTTTTCGCTGGTCGGCATCCTGCCGGCGCACGGACTGATGCACGCCTTCTTCACCGCCACTTCGATGATCGGCTTCATGGCTGGCGCAGGCATCGTGGTGCGGAACTCCATCATCCTGGTGGAGTTCATCGAGCAACGCCTCGCCGAAGGCATGCCGCTGGATCAAGCCGTGGTGGACGCCGGCGCGGTGCGGTTTCGTCCGATGCTACTGACCGCGCTGGCCGTGGTAGTAGGCGCCGCTGTGATCCTGGCGGACCCGATTTTCCAAGGCCTGGCCATCTCCCTCATGGCTGGCGAAGTCGCCTCGCTCCTCATCAGCCGCATGGCCGTGCCGGTGCTCTACAACATGGCTTACCAGCGGAAGGCGGCGGGCGGCGGACCGGCGGCGCAGCCTGAAGCGACTGGCGGGTGACCGGGGACGCCGGGTGAGGGCACCCGGCCTACAACAGCGAGCGCACGCCGCTGTAGGCCCGGTGCCCTCACCGGGCGTTCTTTGACACCG
>CAINDV010000635.1 GCA_903847485.1 uncultured Verrucomicrobiota bacterium | reverse complement strand
TCGGGGAACCAGGCCCGCAGTTCCGCGTCATTGGCCGGATAGTCATGCCCAGCTTTGAGGCGGGGTGCCAGTGGTTGCGTCGACACCCCCACATCTTGTAACTACCGCACTCAGATGGACACCCCCTTTTCGGAAAGCGCCTCGCCGACGGTGTAGGCGATGTGCGCGAATTTCCATAAAGCCGGACCACTACCTTCACGGGCGAGCCGGGCGAGCTTGGCGAGGGCCTGCTCGGCTATCCGTGCCAGCGCGGCGGGGTCGTCGGTGCCGGTGGTGTCTTTTCCCAAGGTAGCCCAGCCGGACTCGCGCTCTTTATCAGACCACGGCGCGGCGGGATTCAACGTCAAAGCACGCGGCGCTTTACGGACGATGGCCTGGTTGCCGATGGTGCGGACCACATCCGCCGACGGGTCGAGATATTGCCGGGGAATGATCGCATGTTCGCGCAACGTGAACTCCCAGCCGCCGATGCTGGCGGGGACGGGGCGCTTCCGCAGGGACGGGGCGGGCGGATGTGTAGTCTTCTTCATGGGTAGGCGGATTGGCTTAGGAACGGGTTGGACGGTTTCAATTTGAGCAAGTCGCAGCTTCGTCCAGGGAGGTATTCGGAACCCGGACGGCGAACCATTGCGCCTTCTCCGCCGCGTCCGGTGATCGTCCGCAGGTAGGCGATGGCTTCCTCGGTGCTGGTGACGATGTTCCAATCCACCGGGCGAACATGGCCGGGCAACGTCAGCGCCGCAATGATGGCCTGGGCCTGCTCGAAGGTCATTCCGGGCGTCGGCACGTCGAAGGGGCGGTACTCGAGCCGGTGCCAGTCTCCCGCCCGCACAGCGGAATTTACGGCGTCGCATGTGGTGGTGCCGATGGTCACAAGCTCGCCGTCCAATCCGAGTACGGGAAGCCCGGCCTTGAACCATGCCGGGGCGTTGAATGGATTGCCTTGCCGGGTGAATAGTCCGGTGCCGTCCCAAAGGCACCGCCAGCCGTCCAACTTTTCCGAAATCCACCATCCGCTAATGTCGTCGCTGGGCCAGATGCCTGTGCCGTGCATGAGTTCGCTCATGGGTTTCACTTTCAACGAAAAACCCTGCCCAGCGCAAAGCTAGTATGCCGCCAGCGAAAGCGACCATTGCGCCAAGCAGGGCAAATTGTCGTTGTGTGATTCACTGTTTCAAGCCGGATACTAAGCCGGGCCAAGCCTATCGGCCTGACGCGGTGACGGTAGCCGACGGGGGCGGGGTTGTCAAGCGGCCGGTACTCGGCTGTCGTGTAGTTTTCAAAACCGGAAAAGAGTGTGCGAACAAAACCGGACAGAGGTTAGAAGACAGGGACGTGAAAGAAGACAGGGACGTGAAGTAAGACGATGGGTTTGGCCTTTGGGTCTGGGGCGAAGCTAAGGTAATAAATGTCGCCGTCTGGTCGGAGGCAGCGGATGACGGTGGTGCGGGAAGTGGCATCAATGGGAAGGCGTTGATCGCCGACGGGGACTTTGCCGTCGTCACCGACGCGGACGCGGGTTTGCTGGCTCCAGACGTAGGGCCACCAGGGGCAGGACGGGGCGGGACGGATGACGGAGCGTTTTTCAGCGCGGGCTTGTTGGTGGGCGGCGTGGGGTGTCTGGCCGAGTTCGCGGTGGATTTCGTGTTGATTGGCGTGGGTCAGGAGTGGGTCGAGCAGTTGGTTGGCCCCGACCAGTTCGGCGATGTGGTCGGCGGCCAGGAG
>CAINDV010000634.1 GCA_903847485.1 uncultured Verrucomicrobiota bacterium | reverse complement strand
TACAGTCGGGCAGGGGTAAGGTTTACGCCGAGAAGGTCATGATTGTGGAGGTGGGCCAGATCACGCCGCTGCATTTTCACTGGCACAAAACGGAGGACATAATCGTTCGTGGCGGTGGCGAACTGGTCGTCGAATTGTTCAACTCCACGCCCGACGGAGGCTTGGGTACGAGTGACGTCGTCGTGCAACTGGATGGCGTGCGGCACATCGTTCAGGCCGGCAAGACGGTGACGCTGCGCGCAGGGGAAAGCATTACGCTCGAACCGGGGCTGTATCACAAGTTCTGGGGCGCCAAGGCACGTGTGCTGGTTGGCGAAGTCTCGACGGTCAACGACGATACAACCGACAACCGCTTCTACGAACCGGTCGGCCGTTTCCCGGAAATCGCCGAGGACGCGCTGCCATTGCATTTGCTCGTCAGCGACTACGCCAAGTTCTGTGCCCATCTTCGCGTGGGCGCATCGTGCAAGTGAGACTTCAACTCTGAGACGACGGGTAGAACATTCTTCCGGCCTCGATTCCTCCCAGCAGTCCCGACTAAACGACCTTCACTCTATGATATCACCAACCAGTTCAACGCCTTCACGTTCCGCTTCAAAGCTCGCCATACTTGGGCTGGTAATAACCTCGCTGGCTCGCTTGCCGGGCGTTGCCGGAACGCCACTGCCGGCAATGGACTGCACGGTGACCAAGTACCTCGGCACCTCCGGTGGGGATGAAGTTTTCCTCAACCGTATCGTTCCCTACGCCGGGGCGCATCTGGGCGGCGTGCATGTGGACAGGAGCCAGACGCCGAACCGATTCTATGTGTTTGATTCCGCTAACAACCGTATCTTGGGCTACTATGGTTTCCGACCGGCCAATGCGGATGGCACTTTTCCGCCGGCGGACATCGTGATCGGCCAGCCCACCGGCTGGGATCACGGGACGGCCAACGGCTCCAACACCCGCTTCCTGCCCGCGACCGACCGCTCCCTGGCCCTCCTGCCATTTCCCTATGTCTCCAGCACCGCCGAGGCTCCGCGCTCGGGCATGATGGCTACCGATTCCCAAGGCAATCTCTACGTCACCGACCTCTGCAACAACCGCGTGCTCAAGTTCAATGATCCCTTTGCGACGGACTGCATTGCTGACGACGTGTGGGGCCAGGTCAACTTTACGAATCGTTCCCGACCGGGCACGCCATCAGCCTCCGCCTTGAACACTCAATGGGAATACGGCAGCACGACTGGCGTGTTTTCGTCAGGCGTGGACGTGGATGCGGCGACCAACGTGTGGGTGGCGGACAGCGGCAACAACCGGGTTCTGCGCTTTCCGGCGGGCTCGAAGACGGCGAATCTGGTGCTGGGGCAGAGTTCGTTTACGACGGGCTATAGCGGGACGGGCTCGAACCGGATGACCAAATGCACCGGGGTGCGGGTGCATCCGGTGACGGGGGAGGTGTTTGTTTCGGACGGGGAGAACGCCCCCAATGGGCGGTTGCTGATCTTCAAGCCGCCGTTCACCAGCGGGATGAGCGCCTCGCGGATCATTGGGAAGGCGAGCAGCAGCACCAACAGTGCGGATGGGTTGCACTACTCGCGCGGATTCTGCCTGGACCCGCAGGACACGAACGCAGTGTGGGTGGCAGACGGCGAGCACGGGCGTATTGTGAAGTTCAACACCCAGAGCGGGGCGATGCTGGAGGTGATCGGGTTCAATAACTTCACCGACACCGGCACGGGTAATTACGTTGGCTGGGATGGCGGGATTGACGCGTTGCACCAGCCGGATGGGTCGATCAGTTTCGACAGCACCGGCAATTTGTATTTCTGCATGATCGGCGATGGGAACGGGGTGGCGCGGATTCCGTTTCCGATCCGACGGGATGGGAGCGGGTATGTGATCTCGGACGGGCAGATGATGAAGGGGGGCTACAACCAGGTTTCAGGGCGGACGATGCAGGACCATTACGGGATGGCCTACGCGAACGGGCAGTATTACGGCACCTCGGGTCCGCGCCTGCTGGTGTGGACGAATGTGGCGAGGGCTTCCACGTTTCAGGCGGCGGATCTGGTCATTGGCCAGAGTTCGCCGGACGTCATTTCCTCCGGGGGCACGTTCAACGGGATGTCGGTCAATCAAATGGCCGTGGGGAGCAACTGGTTGTTC
This sequence comes from uncultured Verrucomicrobiota bacterium, assembly GCA_903847485.1. Lineage (GTDB taxonomy): Bacteria > Verrucomicrobiota > Verrucomicrobiia > Limisphaerales > JAJXZI01 > CAINDV01. The sequence continues at coordinate 3,111 of CAINDV010000634.1, read as the reverse complement.
GCAATTTCGTCTTACGGCTCGAAGATTTACGTCTTCAAAACCCCGATCACTAATGGTGGGCAATATTATGCCGCCTCGAAGATTCTGGATGGCGGGAGCGGGAGTGTGAAATGGGCGGATGACTCCACCAGCGTGTTTTTCCAGGCCAGCGGCCTGGCCTATGATTCGGTTTCCAATGCGCTTTGGGTTGCGGATCGGAACAACAACCGCGTGCTGCGGATCGCAGATCCCGTGGGGGCGGCGCCGAAGGTGGACATGGTGCTGGGTCAGACCGGCAAGACGAATGGGGTGCAGAACCACGGACTCGGCTTGTGGACTACGGATGCGAAGGGCATGGCGGCGCCGTGGACGCTGGCGCTGGACCGCTACCGCAACCTTTACGCGGTGGATTCCGGTTACGAAGGCCGGGTGGATAGCGGCGGTAACTTGCGGGTGCTGCGCTTTGATGCGACCAACCTCGTGCCGGTGCCGGGGAATATTTTCCCGAACCCGGCGGCGTCGGGTGTTTTCTGCAAGACGAACTTAACCGACAATCGTGATTGGTCGGAAGTGAATCGTCCGCACACGCCGATCTTTGCGGCGTTTAATTCCTCAAACAACATGGTGCTGCTGTGCGACAGCTACGGCAATCCGCAGGGTCAGTTGCTGTTCTGGTATCCGACGCCGCATATCGGGGTGGCGCCGCAGCCGACGCAGATTATCACGACGACGATCGGCCAACCCGCTGTCGCCGCGTTTGACGAGCGGGACCAACTCATGATCCAGGATCACACCTGGAACCGGCATTTGTTCTACGCCTGGTCGAATGCGGCGCCGGTGGTGCAGATCACGAACCAGGTGGTCTCCCTGGCGTCGGGCACATCCTCGGTGCAGATCGGAGGCACGAACCGCTCGCTCTTGGGGACGATGACGTGGCAGAGCAGCGCGGGGGCGGGCGGCACGTTCGCGGCGGCGAGTCCATGGACGGTGAATGTGCCGCTGACGGCGGATGTGACCTTGATCAGCGTCAACGGGACGAATAGCGCGGGCATGTTGGGGAGCGACACGATCACGGTTGCGCGTCAGGTGCTGTCGCCGCCGGCGATAGTGCCGCTCGGCGGTGCGTTCACGAATTCAGTGACGTTGACGCTGGCGACGTTCAACACCAACACCACCCTCCGCTACACGCTGACGGGAGTGGATCCGGACGGCAGTTCGCCTCTCTACAGCGCGCCGTTCCTGCTGGCGAGCAACGCCACGGTGAAAGCACGCGCTTTCCAGACGGGCGTCTCCACCAGCGCTGTGGTCCAGGCCAGCTTCACAGTGCAGGTCGCCACACCGGTCATCACCCCCCCGGGCGGCTCCTTTAGCAATTCGGTGACAGTGACCCTGACCTGTGCCACGACCAACGCCCAAATCCGCTACACGCTGGATGGGGCGGAGCCGACGTCCGGTTCGCCGCTTTATGCCGCTCCGCTTCTGCTTGAATATACCGCCACAGTGAAGGCCAAAGCCTTCAACTCCGGCGCGAATGACAGCGCCACGGCCACGGCGACCTTCACCGGCACGCTGATCCAGGCGGCGAAGCCGGTGATCAGCCCAGCGGGCGGGGTGTTTTTCAACGCGGTGACGGTGACAATGACCTGCACGAATGTGGGGGCGGAGATCCGTTACACTACTGATGGCCGAACCCCAACTCGGACATCGCTTTTGTATGCGGGCGGTTTTTCGGTAACGAACAGCACCGTGGTTCAGGCGCGGGCCTTCGGAACGAACCTGGCGGGCAGTTCGTCCGCCTCGGCCACATTTACGGTGCTGCGGTCGTGGCAAAGTGCCGTTCTTCCAGAGACCAGCAGCCGTGACCGCCATGTGGCGCTGGGCACGGAAGGAACAAACCTGTTCTTCACGCGCGGCGCCTCGGCCAATGCCGGGTTCTACCGTATTCCGAAAGGGGCTGTGACTGGCTGGACCACGCTGGCGGCGATCCCGCTTTCAAGCACCGTCAACGGTGACAGCGGGGTGGGGGAAATGGGCTGCATCGACGGTGCTCTCTGGACGCTGGCGCGGAATCCCGTCCTCGCCGGCCCTCGCTGCGTCTTCCGCTACAGTCTGGCCGGGAATTCATGGGCTTACGGCGGCGGTCTCCCCGGCGACGGGCCGAACGCGGCGATTGCGGTAGTGGCGACGAACCGGATTTTCGGCGGGTGGATCGGATGGGATGCGGTCAAGATGATCAGCGATTGGCAGGCGGGCACAGTCTCCTACGATGGCAATCTGGGGAGCGGTGCCTCGCACCCATGGAGCGCCTGTGTCGGGCTCGATGCGGCCTACATGTTGAAACACAACGGCATCGCTGCCAGTCCAGGAGTGCTGACCAGCATCAATAAGACAGGCACACCGGTGATGACCAGCATTGCTGGGATGCCGTTCAATCCGGGCATCGGCTGCGCCGTGGAATACATTCCCGCCCGACTCGCTGCCGATAGCCATGACCGGCTGTATGTGTTGAGCGGCGGCACGGGCACTGGCGACAACGATGGCGGCGGCTGGACGACCGCCACGAGCACGAACCAGCTTGCGGTTTATGATCTGTTGGCGCAGACATGGTGGTTGCAGACGCTGCCCTTTGCGGTGGATCAAGGCTCGGAAATGTGCCTGGTGAACGATACGTTGTATATCCTGGCAGCGAACGCGGATACGTCGCCGCTCAAGCTGATGGTGTTCAGTTCGATTGCGCCGGTGATCACGCAGCAGCCGACGAACCAGACGATCCCTGCCGGCCAGTCAGCGACCTTCAGCGTGGGGGTAGTCGGGGGACCGCCGTCGTATCAGTGGCGTCACGCCAGCACGAATATCATCGGGGCGAACGAGGCGAGTTACACGGTGAACAATGCCGCTGCCGCCGATGCCGGCGCCTACGATGTGGTGGTCACCAACCAGTTTGGCTCGGTCACAAGCGCGGTGGCGACCCTGACGGTGCAGGCGCTCGGACCGGTGATCAGCCCCAATCCGCAAAGCCGGACCAATGTGGGCGGGACGACGGCGACCTTCATTTCGGGTGCGACCGGCACGCCGACGCCGGCGCTGACATGGTTGAAGAACTTCGTGCCGTTGAGCAACGCAGGCAATATC
>CAINDV010000633.1 GCA_903847485.1 uncultured Verrucomicrobiota bacterium | reverse complement strand
GGCACGGAACATTCGGCACCCATCACCAGCCAGGGGCTTGGAGATGCGCGACTGCTCAACCTAGCGTTAAGCGAAGGCTGCACGGTTGTGGCGGCGCACTCGGCCACGCGGGCGTTCTTTGATCCCCCAGCGGAGAACTTCTTCCCGTTTCTGGAGGTGATGATGCGGGACCAACCGCTTCTCTACGGCGACACGGCGGTGCTGGGTTCGCTTCCCCGCTGGCGGTGCCTGCCTGACATCCTGAACAGCCCGACGGTCCGGCCCCGAACGCTGCACGGCAGCGACTGGCCTTTCCCGGCCAACGCCCTGGTGTTCTGGAATCGGCTGCATCCGTTGACCCTCCTGGACCTGATGGCGGAGAAGAACCTATTTCTGCGCGACTTCCGTTTGAAGCAGGCCCTGGGGCTGCCGCCGGAATCGTTCGTCCTCGCCGCGGACGTGCTGGCATTGGATCGCGAGGTTAAGTTCCCGAATCAGCGATGAGAAAGAAACGACTTTCCAATCCTGACCCTCAGTCCATCGCGTACTGGATTGCCCCAGACGGGAAGCACTTACAGGATCACTGCTGCCGAAAATCCACGCCGCGTCGTGGAATCAAGGCGGACTTCTCCAAACAGGCTCCGAACAACTCATACGATCCGCCCGAGTTTTACGTGGATCAGAAACGGAATTGCCGGGATTGCGGCCAGGAGTTCGCCTGGACGGCCGAGAAGCAGCAACACTGGTTTGAGGTTCTCAAGCTGCCGATCTACGTCCAGGCGTTGCGCTGTCCGGCGTGCAGTCGGAAGGTGCGGTTGGCGAAGGCGGTCCAGCAGGCGCACATGGCCGAGATGGCCCAGCGCCCACGGCATCCTAACGAAGTGTTCTTCAAGGCCTCGCCCCGGCAGCAGACAAAGGCTAAGCCGTGAGAGGCCCCTTGGGCTTGGTCGTGGAACGCTGCTCCCCGTGCAACGACGGCTGGTTCAGCGTCAGGATGAAGGCAGGTTGCCAATGGCCCCTAATTCCAAGCTTGAGGCACCGGGCTGGTGGAATCTTAGCTGGTGGAATCTTAATCATACTGTGTCGGGGTTGCGGTGCCCGGTGGTGATAAAGGAAATCTTATGAGGTCGGGCTATGTCGGAGTTAACCAATATTCTCGCGGCGATGGAGTCGGGCCAGAGCCAGGCGGCGGCGGAATTTCTGCCGCTGGTCTATGCGGAGTTGCGCCGGCTGGCGGCGTGGCGCTTCCATGCCTTGTTCGATGGTGGCGAACCGCTTCCCCGGGCCCGCTCGGGCGGCTTCAAGCCGCTTCCCGGCGATGAAACCGGGGATTTCTGGGACATAACATTTGCGCTGCCGGAACAGAAAAGTATCCTCCGCCCCCCGGCGCACTCCGCAACTGGCCCAACCTGGACGACGTGGAAATCCACATCTTTCCGTGGGGTCCGTGGACCATGAACCTGTTGGTGCTTGGCTCCGTGGATGAAGCGAAAGGTGAGGCCACTACCACCATCCCGGCCACCTATAACTCCTCCGACTCCGTGAAGTTTCTGTTGGACATGCGCGGCGCGAGTCTGGGCCAGTTAGATGCCGACTTCAACATCTTCTACAGCGCTGGCAATCCTGCGGGAAGTGCGGCCTTTGTCGCGGCACTTAAACAACCGGCGGGTGCTCAGGAGGCACCACCGGGCAAAGCTCTCCACAACCAACGAACCGTCTCGGCTGACCCACTGTTCGTGGACCCTGCCAAGAAGGATTTCCGGCCACGGCCCGATTCTCCCGCCTGGAAACTCGGCTTCAAGCCCATCAACATTGGCAACATCGGCCTCACCGCCGAATTTCCCGCACGCTACCGGTAATGCTGAATCATCCCCCCTAACCTCGATCTCCGATCCCTAACTTGACTCTCTTATGCACAAACACTCAATAAACAAAATTCCATCAGTTCTGATCCTGCTTGCAGTGTGTGCCGCGTGTGTGGCGATGGCCCAAAGCGAGGCCCCGCCAGCGGGGGCGCTGCAAGTGCAGAGATGGCACCTTCGTGACCTGGTGTTTCGCAGCGACGCCACGGCCGGGAATCCGTTTGCGGTGCCATTCTCTGCGGACGTGACGGGGCCAGGGGATGTCAGGTTCAGCCTGCCCGGGTTCTTCGATGGCGACGGCACCTGGAAAGTGCGCGTTTCCCCCACGGTGGTCGGCCGCTGGTCGATCATCACGCGCTCGACCCTGCCCGGCCTGGATGGCCGCCGAACCAGCTTCGAGTGCATCCCTAACACCTCCGCGCGCATCCACGGCGGCCTGCGCATTGACCCGGAGAATCCCCGCCATTTCGTCTTTGAGGATGGCAGCCGTTTCTTCCTCATGGGCTATGAGTGCGATTGGCTGTGGGCCCTGGACATGGGCAACGCCGAGTCGAAGACGCTCGATGCCTTTCTCGACAAGCTGGCCGCGAACGGCTTCAACCACATCATCCTCAATGCCTACGCCCATGACACATCCTGGCGCAAGGGCAGGATGGGCGATGATGACTACGGGCCGCCGCCGATGTTTGCGTGGGAAGGCAGCAACGAGACTCCCAACCACAGCCGCTTAAACCTGGCCTACTGGCGGCACTATGACCGCGTCATCGATGCTCTCTATCAGCGCGGAATGATTGCTCGTGTCATGATCAAGGTCTATAACAAGATGGTGAACTGGCCGGCCAAGGGCAGTGCTGAAGATGAGCTGTTCTTCCGGTGGATGGTTGCACGCTATGCGGCTTATCCTAACATCAACTGGGATTTCTCGAAGGAAGCCAACAACGAAGAGGATCTGGATTACAAGAAGGACCGCCTGTTATTTCTCCGCCGCAACGATCCCTACCGCCGGCCGCTCACGGTCCACGACGACCACGCCACCTATGATCGCGACGCCTACAACGACTTGCTGGATTACCGCTCCGACCAGCAGCACTCCAAGTGGCACGCAACACTGCTCGAACACCGCGAGCAGCGCGTCTGGCCGGTGGTGAATGTCGAGTTCGGCTATGAGCCCGGCCCGCGAGGCTTGAACGACAAGACCTACGGCGTGGTGCAACCGCCGGAGGAGGTCTGCCGGCGGGCGTGGGAAGTGTCCATGGCCGGCGGGTACGGCGCATACTACTACACTTACACGGCATGGGATGTGATCCGCCCGCAAGACACGCCCCCGGGCTATGCGTATTTCAAGCATCTGAGGGAGTTCTTCGAGGGCACGTCTTATTGGCGGATGAAGCCGGCTGATGACTTGGTGAGCGCTGGTTACTGCCTGGCTGATTATAGGCGGGAATACGTGGTGTTCCTGAACAAGTCGCAACCGTTCTCGCTGAACCTGGAGGATCTAACTGCGCCGGCGAAGGCCGAGTGGTTCCACCCGCTCACCGGCGAGCGCCAGGACGCCGGGATGCTGGCCAAGGGGACGGCGCAAATGATCCCGCCATCTAACTGGGGCGCTGGCGCGGTGGTGTTGCAGGTGGGGTCGCCAGCGCCCCAGCCCGCTGTGCCCGGTGACCCGCCGCAGATCCGCGATAAGCAGACCAGTCATGTCTGGGAGAAAACCGAGATCATCCTGCGTGCCCGGGAGATCTACGTCAACCCCTATACCGACATGACAGTCTGGGTGGACTTGAAAGGGCCGGGGTTCTCGAAGCGATGCTACGGCCACTGGGACAGCCATGATATTTTCCGCGTGCGTGTCATGGCGACCGCGCCGGAAACCTGGACCTGGAAGAGTGGCTCGTAGCCGCCTGATGACGCCTATGCCGTTCCCGGCATAGGCGTCACACCCTGGCCATGGAGTTATTGCAGGCCGGGGTGGATCGGTCAGTGATCGCGTTATGGCTGGGGCACGAATCGGTCGAGACCACCCAGATATACCTCGACGCGAATCTGGCATTGAAAGAACAGATCCTGACCAAGGTG
>CAINDV010000632.1 GCA_903847485.1 uncultured Verrucomicrobiota bacterium | reverse complement strand
TAGAGCTGTTTCACTTTCGTGTACCAGTCAATCGCCTCCTTGGGTTTGCTCTCGGCGTGGAAGATCTGGCCCAGGATGTAGCGGGCGAAATCGCGGTCCTTGCTGTCGCCGTCGGCCACAACCCTGGCAGCGGCGAGGGCGTCGCCGTATTGGTTCTGCCAGAATAGGCCGAGCGCGGTCATGTATTGGAAACCAGGCGCCAGAGTGCTGTCTGAATACTTCTTGGCGAACTCATTGCCCAGCGCGACGACAAGCGGGTAGTTCTTCAAGGTCAGCAGACAGTTGGCGAGGCTGAAGCCGGCGTCGTCGGCCAGCGGATCTTTTGGATACATGGCCATGAACGAGAACAACAGGTCGGCGGTGCGCTTGAGCATGGCGATCTTCTCGGGCTGGACGCCGTCTTCCTTGGGCAACTCGTGCGCCTTGGGGGCTTTCTGGTAGAGCAACTGCGAGAGCGCGAAGTAGCTGGAGAGCACTTCGGCGGTGTCCGGGTATTCGCGCCAGAGGCGTTCCTGGAAATCAATGGAGCCAAGGAAGCGGCCTTCGTCCTCGAGCACCGCGCTGATGCCCGAGTCGTTGTTGAAACTGGCGACAATGGCGGCGCGATAGACGAGCCAGGAGCGCTCGAACTCGCCGATGTCGGTGTAGGCGCGGCCGACAACGAGAATCTTCTCGAAGGGGATTTCCAACTGCGGATAGCGTTCACGCAAGACCTCGAACAAATCCACGATCCGGCGGGCGTCGTAGAATTTCGGACTGGTGTAAATCCACAACATCATCCGGGCCAGTTCGCTCTCGTTGTATCTCGGGTTGTTCTTGTGAACGACCACCAGATGTTCCAGAGCGGTGGCGAGATCACCGTCGTCGAAATAGCACTTGCCGAGGGCGTAGTGTTCGCCGTCGTTCATTTCGTAAGCGTCCGGCGACTTTTCGCCGGCGGCAAGGACGGTGAGTTCGCTCACCGGGCCGACGGTCATGAAGGACGGGTTGCCGCGTTCGCGGATGACCGGCGGCAACATGCGGAACTTGCCCGGCGCATAGCCAGTGAGTTCGAAGCTGACCGACGGCAGCCAGCGGTCGAAGAAGAGCGTGATGGTGGAATCAGTCACTTCTCTGCCGGTCACCCAATTGGGATTTGCGCTGGAGAGTGTGGCTTCGTCGAAGCGAGTGCCCGGCGGCAAGGCGATTTCGAGGGCATAGCGGTGGCCGTCTCCGGGATAGCCCTGGTCTGAGCGGACCACGACTTGGAGGCGCTGGCCGTTCTCCAGGTTCTTGACCGGCGAACTGCTGCCCGCGCCGATCGGCTTGCCACGGTATTCAAAGGGGGCGTGGAGATGTTGCACCCAGTTCATCACCGGGGCGACGTGCTGCGGAGAAGGCTTCACGTCGGGGGAAAAGCCGAACAACGTGGCAGCGTAGGTGTAGCGTCCACGCCCCTTCATCTTGAACTCCACGACATTTTTGTCCGCCTTGAGCAAGTCGGCGGGCACCGGCAGCAAATGCTGGCCGAGTGTAGCGACGGTTTTCACCGTGCCAACTTCCTTGCCGTTGACGACCACGACGACTTCGATGTCGGTGGCTTGCTGAAGACCCTGGGCAAACCAGATCGCCAGCGCGGCGACGGCGGGACCGTGGGCACGCGGATAAGGGAAGCCGAAGCAACCGTGCGCCCGCAGCAGCGAGTCGGCGGCGGCGGTGGTAGCCTTCGCGGCGGGCTTCGTTTCGGCCAGCGCCAGCAGGACCATCGCGGTGGTTTCGTCGGTGTCGTTGAGCCAGATCGCCTTGCAGCCGCCTTCCCAGACGACGGGTTGGCCAGCGTCCAGCTTGACCTTCGATTCAAGCAGGGTGGCCAGCTCCGTGGCGATCTCGCGGCGGTCGAGGTTGAAGAACGCCCGCGCCAGATGGGCGAGGCTGGAGTTACCCAACGCATTGCGGTCGCGGTAGAGGCGGTTGCAGTTGGCGAAATCGGCGCGCTTGTCGGTCGAGAGGGCGTGGAGAATCACGGCCTTGCTGTCGTTGTCGTTGGCGTCGCAC
>CAINDV010000631.1 GCA_903847485.1 uncultured Verrucomicrobiota bacterium | reverse complement strand
CGCAGCAACTTCGATTGCAGCGGCGCGGACATCTCCGAGATCTCGTCCAGGAAAAGCGTCCCGTTCGTGGCCTGCTCAAACCGCCCGATCCGCTGCGCCACCGCGCCGGTGAAGGCGCCTTTCTCGTGCCCGAACAACTCGCTCTCCAGCAACGTCTCCGGGATGGCCGCGCAATTCACCTTCACCAGCGGCCCGGCGGCGCGCTGACTCCAGGCGTGGATCACGTCCGCCAGCACCTCCTTGCCCACGCCGCTTTCGCCCGTGATGAGCACCCGGCTCTCCGAGGCGGCCACGAGCGCGGCGTCGCGCAGCACCGCCTGCATGAGCGGACTTTGCGCGATGACGTTCGCGGGCAACGGCCGGTCCAGCGCAGCGACGCGCGGCGCGGACGGCGCCAGCCCGGTGGCCTGCCGGACGCAGTCCAGCAACTCGTCGAGGTCAATAGGCTTGGAAAGGTAGTTCACCGCGCCGTCGCGCATCGCCACCACGGCGTCGCGGATATCGGAGTAAGCGGTGACGAGCAGGACCGGCAGGACGGCGTGTTCCTGGCGGGCGCGGCGAAGCGTCTCCAAGCCGGAGAGGCCGGGCATTCGCACGTCGGAGATCATCATGCTGAAACTGCCGGAGCGCAGGACGGTCAAAGCCTCTTCGCCCGACGACGCCAGCACGGTTGTGAAGCCCTGGCTGCGGAGGAAAGAATCGAGTAAACTGCGCTGGCCCGCGTCGTCGTCCACGATCAACAGGCGCGGCGCGGGGGACGAGCGATGGGTGGAGTCAGGAGGCATGGCGGAGGGAAGGATGCAGGGGAAAGGATGAATTATGAAGGAAGAAGGATGAAACGCGGCGACGGCCGATGGGGCTGTGGAGCTGCGTCAGCCGCTGTGACGCATGGAGCCTGTTAGTACCTCCGCATGGTTAGGCCTTAGTTTCATCGTCTTGGGTCCGTGCATTCCGTCTCGGCCGTCGTCGCAAACCGAAAAGGCGAGTCAGGATGTGTTCTTTGATTGAGTCTGGAAAGGTCGCCCACACAACGACGAGCACCCCAAGAACAAGAATACCCGTCAGCACAACGCGGCCCCAAAGAGAGTCCCAGAGGAGGGCGATGGCTACTTGGTAGAAGTCCTCAGGTCGCTTCGGTGCCTCGCCGGAGCTACTCTGATTCGAGGACGACGCAGTTGGAGTGGCTAAAGGCTGGTTGCCGGGTATTTTGACTTGGGCTTTCAAATCGACCGCTCGCTGAAGGATGCCCACCTCACGTGGCCGCGGTGGATCCCAAACGACGTTCTTAACGCGGGAAAAATCTAACTTCGAGAAGCGTGATGAAGCGATAAGTCGCTTATCGACGTAGAACTGTATCTTCTCTTCGATCGCCTGATGAACCGCCGCAATGGCCTTAGCAAAATCAGCAGGAGGCTTGTCGTAAACGATATTCAGGACAATGGTTTCTAGGTCAACCTCTTCGTCGATGGCCAACTTAACTGGATAGTCGTGGCCAGTGTCCAAGTAATTGGAATGAACATAAAGGAAGCCTCGAGATACCGTAATGTATAGTTTGCAGTGGCTAACATCCGACGTTGCCGAGCCGAGTAGAAGCTTGCCAACTTCGTATTCTGGCTCAAAGCCGGTAATCTGCTGCGCCCTGCAGACCATGGAAGCTCCGCGCGCGCAGTCGATGGAAAAACACAGGATAAAAGCGAGGACGCAAATTCTCATTCCGCGGATACGGGTAGGGGCAAACATGGTAATTGCCGCCTGACGGTAGAACTGAGCGACGCGGCCGGCCCATCGCGTCTGCGTTGACCCCGAACGCAACTCGCCCGCGTTCGCTCCAGTGAGTTTGTGCGGCTTCGACATTCGTTTAATTTCCCTGCCACGCTCCCGCATCCTTCATGTATTGCACCCAGGCTTCGTAATCAGCTTGCAGTATCGCATCCAGCTCTTCCTGGGTCTCGAGGAGTTTGAAGTGGTAACAGGTCTTGCCTCGTATCCGCTTCTTCCGCTCCATGTCCAACACCCACAAGCGGTCGCTCGGAACCTCCTCTTCAACCAGGTAATTGTAGCGTCTCCAGCACTTCGCCAGCGGGAACAGCTTAAACGACCGCAATGGATGGGTGGGCTGAAGCTCGCGGTTGAAGAATTCAATGACATCATCCGCGAATTCCAACGGGATTGATTCCCACGCGTCGTTCCAGTTGATTAGTAGCTTCATACTTCGTCGAGCGCGGATTATGCCGAGCCTCCAGCTACCCAGCCAGTTTCAAATGCGCGATGCGGAAGATGGCGCCGCGCGGCTCGTGCGGCAGGCAGGCGATGTCCCAGCCGTGCGCGAGGGCAATCTGCTGGGCGACGGCCAGGCCCAGGCCCGTGCCGCTGGGGCGGGTGGTGAAGTAGGGTTTGAAGATTTCATCGCGCCGCTCGGCGGGCACGCCGGGGCCGTTGTCGCGGATTTCCAAGCTGGCCTCGGGTCCTTGCTGGCGTGTGACGACGTGGATTTCGCCGCCGGCGCTGACCGCCTGGATGGCGTTGAGGAGCAGGTTGAAGAGCGCTTGCCGCAGCAGTGGTTCATCCGCGTCAATGGTGAGCGCGTCGCCAGAAACCTGCAGGCGGATGCTCTTGTCCTCCACATCGCACTGGAGCGCCCGCACCACCTCGGCGACGACCGGGCCGAGGGCGACGGCGGTACGGCGGACTTCGCGCGGGCGGGAGTAGTTGATGAACTCGTTCAACTGCGCGGTGACGCGGTCGGTCTCGTCGAGGATCGCGCGGGACTTGGCGCGGATTTCCTCTGGGGCGTCGGCCTGCCGCGAGATCATCTGCGCCAGGCCGCGGATGATGTTGAGCGGGTTGCGCGTCTCGTGGGCAAGGCCGGCAGCGGCGAGGTTCATTTCCTTGAGGTGAGAGTTCTGTTCGCTCGCGCGGACGAGGCGGATCTGGAGGTCGGAGGATTTGATCAGATTGCGCCAAGCCAGCGAGGAGCCGGCGGCGGCGGCGGCGGCCAGCAGGGCGATCAACCCGCGCAGCCAGAGGTCTTGGCGAGAGGCGCTCGTGACAGCTTGCGTGGAGAGCACCATCACGAAGCTGTGGACGCCTTTCTTTTGAATGGCAGCCTTGTATTCGCTCTCGCTCATCCAGAACGGCCGGCCAAAGGGCGGGCGGCCATCGCCACCGCGCGGCCAACCGCGACCGCGCTGGCGGGGCGGGGCGTTGGTGCCGTCGGGCGGTTCGTTCGGTGGCGGCGGGCGGTTGGGGGCGTCGAACTCGTCCGGGTCCGGGCCGCGCGGCTGAGGGCGGGAAGGCTGATTGGTGCCGAAAGGGTTGAACATCTCGCTGCGGGGGATGACGAGCGTGGGGCGGCCGCCTTCGGCTTCGGTGGTGATGTTGGTGCCAAGGTCAACCAGGTTCATCAAGGTGACGGCGCCATCGCCCCAATGTTCGCCGGACGGGGCCAGGCCCTTCAGCTCAAAATCAATCGGTGTGCCGGCGGAGGCGACGACTTCCCCGGTGGCGTTGAGCAGGGCGACAGCGGTGAGTTCGTCGGGCTTCACCAAGGCGCTGAGGGCGGATTCGAGGCGGTCCTGGGAGATCACACCGAAGTGGCGCTGTGAACGCATGAAGAGGCCAAGCGTGTTGGAGATGTCCTTGGCGCGATTGATGAGAGCGGCCTGGGCGGACTCGCGAACGCGGAAGTGCTCGACCGCCTGCCAAGCCAGGACGAGCGTCCAGACGGCGGCCAGGAGGCCATACACCAACACACTGCGTCGGGTCATTGGCATGGCCGCAGGCGAAAATCCGAAATCCGAAATCCGAAATCCGAAGGAAGTCCGAAGTCCGAAGTCCGAAGTCCGAAGTTGCTGGCGGCGAGCAGT
>CAINDV010000630.1 GCA_903847485.1 uncultured Verrucomicrobiota bacterium | reverse complement strand
CTTTCCGAGCAACCGCCTGGAGCGACTGACCGTGCGGACCGACGGGTTCGTCTCGGTGCACGCCGGTTACCCGGGCGGGGAGTTCGTGACCAAGCCCTTCACCTTCACCGGCTCCAGCTTGGTGCTGAATTATTCCACCTCGGCGAACGGCAGCATTCGTATCGAGATCCTAGACATCAATGGCCAGCCAATCCCTGGATTCCTCCTTGAGGAATCACCGCTGATCTTCGGCGACAAGATCGCCGAGGCGGTCAACTGGAAGCATCCGCAAGGCCGCACTGGTCGCTCGCCGCTGTCGCGGATGGTCGGCAAGCCGATCCGGCTTCGCTTCGTGCTGCGCGACGCCGACCTTTTCTCGATTCAGTTCCAGTAACCGCCGTGATCCGGAGCCGGCGGCTGTGTTTCAACCACTGTGGGTAGACACGACCATCGACATCACCGGCGAGAATGGAAGAATTTATCTGACATCCAGCCTGATGCGGAAGCGCCGATGAAACCCATCACGGGGTATGCTCCCATCACGAGGCCGGCTTGGGTGAGGGAATAGTGTTTGGACTCCTGAAGAAACAGGATGGCCCAGTTGTTGATGGCGTAGCGGGACGTATACATCATCGCACAACTGCAGGCCATCACCCAGACCCAGGGGCTGCGGAAGACCATTTTCTGCAATTCGGCGGTCGTGCCTTTCGGCGGCAGACCGGCGGAAAAATCCTGCTTGTAATCGGCCACATGGGGCAGGCCGTAGGTCTGCGGCCGGTCACCCAGCGTCCGGAACATGATGAAGGCGACGAAGAGGCAAATGACGCCCGGTCCGGCGAAGCCTGCGCGCCAGCCAAAGTGGCTGACCAGCGCGGCGCTGAGGATAAAGGTCAAACCCTCTCCCAGATTGTGCGCCCCGGCCCAGATGCCGTAACGCGTGCCGCGTTCGCGGTTGCTGAACCACTGGCAGATCGAGACGACGCTCGGGGCCGAGCCGATGGACTGGAACCATCCGTTCAAGCCCCACAGGATGATAAAGCCGAAAAACAGGCTGGTGAAGCCGAAGGCCAGATTGACGAGCGCCGACAGCACCAACGCCCACGACATGAAGCGGGCGATGTTGGCATGATCCGAGAGCATGCCATTCACGAATTTGCCGATGGCATAGACGTAGAGCATCACTGAGCCGACCAGTCCCATCTGGGAAGCAGTCATCACCCCGGCGTCGAGCAACGGTTTTTTCGTGACGGAGAGTCCCAGCCGGCAGGTATAGAAAAACGCATAGGCGAGCACCAGTGTGATGAAGATGCTCCAACGTTTGCGCTCGTAGATGCGGCGGATCTCCGCGGTATCCGGCAGCAACGGCCGGTCCCGACCGGTTTTGAAATATGTGAAGAGGGCCTTTAGCATATTGAGAGCGGGGTCAAATAAGCGCGAGACTGAGCAGGAAGACTGTGAGGATGGCGGTAAGCCCGGCCACGGCCGAGGCTACGGTGACAAGCCGGTAGCCTTGGGAGACCGACATGCTGGACATCTGGGTGATAACCCAGAAATAGCTGTCGTTGACGTGCGAAACCATCATCGCCCCCGAGGCGATGGAGAGGGTGGTGAGTGCGGGACCGAAGCCGGCGGCCAGGCCCATCGACGGAAGCAGGTGG
>CAINDV010000629.1 GCA_903847485.1 uncultured Verrucomicrobiota bacterium | reverse complement strand
GTCGTGCTTCTGGCCGTCGGTGAGATACGGACCGCTGTGACATTGCGCGCAACCCCGGGTTTCAAAGTGCGCCTGCCCCCGGGTGGCCGCGGCGCTCAAGGCCCCGTTGACCAGATACGGGCTGGGCGTGGGTGTCAGCGAGGTCAGGAAGGTATCCACCGCCTCGGCGCAGACCTCCGGTTGGCTGAGGAACTCGATGTATTTGAAGCCGGCCCGGACCGCCACCGGCGCATTGGCCCGGATGCCCGTCGCCATCGCCGGCGGCGTCTGCATCGAGTAGAGATGGCTCTTGGAGTTCTTTGGGCTGCCGAAGCCGTCGTTGATCAAGTCCCAGTTCAACGAATCAGACCGCGCATCGGGATGACAACTGGCGCAGCTTTGCCAGTGCTGGAGGCAGAGGGTGGCGTCGTTGTAATGGCGCTCCCCGAGGCGCGCCCCCGTGGCCGGCTTCTGCCAGCCCACGACGATTTCCTTGGCCCCGTATTCCTGCCCGGGCGCGAGGTTCACCGCGCCCACCGAATCGCTGAAAAACTCGGCCGCGTAAAGCTTTGTCCCCACCAGCGCAATGGCGCGCGGGCCATTGCCCTTGAGCGGCAGGCGCCGGCGCAAGCTGGCCAGGTAGGTGAGGTCCTGCGGCACGTCCGCCCCGCCCGCCTGCAGCCGCGTCAGCAGCGCGCTGCGGTCAATCACGCTGATCTCGTGTGTCCCAGCGTGCGCCACGCAGAGGTACTGACCGTCCGCAGTGCAGGCCACGCCCCACGGATTGGCTGCGCCCAGGTCCAGATCATCCAGCAGCACGGTGTTCACCATGGTGCCCGTGGCCGCGTCAATGACACTCAACGCCGCCGTGTTCATCCAACCGCGCGTCACCTGTGTCGTCGGCACGTAAAAGCGGGAAAGCACATGCGTGACGAAGACGTGCGCGCCATCGGGGGAGACGCAGAGGCCGCGCAGGGATTGGGCGCCCACCGGCAGGCGGACGGTGGCGACGAGGGCGTTGGCGACGGTGTCTACCACGCTGACGACGCCGGCGACGGCGGGATTGGTGGCCGGGCCACTGGGCAGGAGGTTGGCCACGAACAGTCGTCGGCCATCGGGAGTGAGTGCCGCCGCGTGCGGTTGGCGGTCCACCGGAATACGCGCCACCGTTGCCCCGGTCGCCAGGATAATCACGGAGACGTCGTCATTGAACCGGTTGCACACGTAGAGGCGTGCGCCATCCGGGCTGACCGCCGGCGACATCGGCGTGTGTCCGACCGCCAGGGTCTGGAGCAAGTCGCCAGTGAGCGCATCGAGAACGAAGACCCTGCCTTTCGCAACGCCGGCGGCCACGTAGAGTCGCGTGCCGTTCGAATTGAGCGCCAGGCCGTTGGGCGCGTCGGGCAGGGGGAAGCTCTGCCCGGTCGCGTCCGTGTTCAAATCCACCACGCCGACGCGGGACACGCCTTGCTCCGCCACGTAGAGCCGCGCGCGATTGGTGTCCGCCACCACGGCGCAGGGCGAAAGGTAGGCGTCCCGATCGTCGTCCAGGATCAGGCCTCTCACCTGGGGCGCGGTGATCCTGGCCACCGGTGCGTTGCCCAGGTCTAAGAGGAGGTAGCGATCGCTCTGCGGAACCGTGTTGCCGTTGATCGGAACGTCAATGAACAACTGCGTCTGGCCGGCTGGGAACGTCGCCTGACCGGAGACGGGTTGGAAATCCGCCGCCGACGCGGTGCCCGGCGCCGTGGCGTAATCGAAGGAGACGGGTTGCGGATACGCGGCGGACAAGGTGGCGACGAAGCGCATGGGGGTCTGCCCGCTGTTCCCCTCGACCGCCTGGGCAGGCGCCACCGACAGCCGTGGCACGAACGGCGCGAAGGCCTGGGCCGCCGACCAGGCCTCGCCATAGGTGTTCGTCGCCCGACAGCGGTAGAAGTAAGACGCGTCGGCATTCAGGCCGGCGACCGCGAGGGAAAACGGACCGACTCCGCGCACGCCCAAGGCGTCGCGATAACTCCACAGGTTGAAATTCGTGCCGGCGTCGCTCGCGCCCCAGCAAATCCACACGCTGGAGGGCCCCGCGCCCGTGCTCACCAACTGGCCGGTGAGCGTGGCCGAGGTGGCCAGCAGAGTGGTGGCACCCGACGGATTGGTTACTAGCGGCAGCTTGGGCTGCGTGGGCAGCACCCCGCCAAAGCTGCAAAACGCCTCGTTGACCACCGAGTCCCGCTCTGCGCGGATCCAGTCCGCCGACCGCGCTGCGGCGGCGACGCGCACCTCGTCCATGTCACCGTAGAAGAACTCGCCCAGGTCGCTGGTGTCCCGTCCGCCGATGCGGACATTTCGCGTCGTGGCTAGGAGGTTGCCGGTCTTCGCGGTGGCTCCCACTTCCTGTCCGTCCACGTAGAGCCGGACTGTGCTGCCGTTGTAAACCGCAGCCACATGTTGCCACTGCCCAACGGTGAGCGAACCGGCACTCACCGTGGTGTTGTCCAGCCGACAGTGGAGTCCGCCGGGATAGGCATAGAGAATCCACGAGTAATAGGGGGTGGCGTGCGTGGGATAGTAGGACTTGCCAATGATGGCGTTGCCGGAAAGCTGGCTCGGATTGATCCACGCCGATAGCGTGAGTTGGTTCGTCGTCAGGTTGAGCGAGGACTTGTTGCCACAGTCAACATAGGCACTGCCATTGAAGTCCCGTCCCTGCGCTACCACACCGGGCACTGAAGTCGAGCCGCTGTTTGTGCCGTGGTTGGCATTGGTGGTGGCATCCGCTACGCCGGCGGCCAAGTGCCAGATACCGCGGAAACCCGCGTCCCAAACCTGGTTGGCGTTTGCCGGCGCCGGCGCATCGTGATTCCCCCAGAAGGCCTGGAGCACGGTGCTGGAGGTCAGTCGCGGCACACACACCCAGACTTGGGAAGAGCCGTTCGTGTTCCAGGATTCGACTTCATGTGCCCAGAGCACCGAGTTACTAGCGTCGGTGAAGCGGAGGTCGCGTCCACTGGCCGCGAAGTCCGCGTAGGAGAAACCGGCGAGCCTCGTCGGATTGAGAGCTACCAGAAGGGGGAAGTTCGTCAGCGCTGCCGCTCCAGTGTAACCAGCGGTCTGGATCGCCAGGGTCCGGCTCCAGTTGGTGGTGTTCACCGCATGCGGGAGGGCTGGCAGCGATGCGGCATAAGCGCTGAGGATTGCGCCGCTCATCACGGGATTCACCTCGCGGATGCCAATAGACAGGCTGCCGCCCACGGCAACGAGATCGGGATAGACGGCCCCCGTGGTCTGGCCTTTGCGCAGCACGCGCGTCTCGAAGCCAGCGGCCCAGTTTGAGGCGGTGCCGTTGATGTAGGGTGTATCCAGCGGCGTGTAGGTACCGGTGCTATATAGCTCGATCCGATACAAGAGCGCCGGATCCAGGCCAGCGAAAGTAAGCGTCAGCGTGGTTCCTCCCGCATCGTAGGCCCAGGCACCGTCATCA
This sequence comes from uncultured Verrucomicrobiota bacterium, assembly GCA_903847485.1. Classification (GTDB taxonomy): domain Bacteria; phylum Verrucomicrobiota; class Verrucomicrobiia; order Limisphaerales; family JAJXZI01; genus CAINDV01. The sequence goes on along the minus strand of CAINDV010000629.1, from coordinate 7,128 downwards.
GTCACCGCGTGCGGTGCAGTGGTGATACTATTGCCTTGAGCGGTGGCGCTAAGGTCGTTCACTCCGCTCACACCGGAGCTTGTCGAAAGAGCGACGGTGACGCCAGCGATAACGTTGCCACTGGTTAGATCCCTGGCGCTGACGGCGCTGCCATTGACCGTAGTTACGAGTGTCCAGTTGGTGGCCGTCCCGTAGGCGTCGCCAATATCCACCCCCGCCCGCTGTCCAGCAGTGATGGCTGCCCACGCCGGCACCTGGAATACCATTATCATCGCAATGATTAGCAGGGTGCTGGCCGGCCTGGCTTGAATCAGCTTCATGGAAGTTCCCTACGGTATCGCGCTCCGGTATCTACGACCACGGTTGGCTGCGCGAAAGACTCTTGTTCTGTCTAGCGGCGTGATATAGTGGTCGCCACAGTCGGCACGGGCCAGGTTGGCCTTCTCCGCCAGGTGGGAGGGCATGTTCATTGGTCGCCAGCCCGGAGGAGCGGATCCCAGTATTTCGAGTTGATAATGCTGTTCGCCGCCGGTGGGTTGATATTCGCATCCCTCTTCGCTTCGGAGTGACCATCGGCAAACACAACGACGCCCCGACTGTTCCTCGCGTTCTTGCCCCGGTCTTTGCCACCGTGCCGGGTGGCGACGCCCTCGAAACCGAGGTTGGAACCGTCCATAACCGCGTTGGGCCACCAGAGGCTCATGCTCCACCAACCCTCACAGTCGCCATGCGTGAGCGTGTAGGATGGTCTCACGACGGCCGAGCGCTTCAGCCAAGGTTGGGTGGTGTAAGTGAAGCCACCGACGGCCATGCTCCACTCTCCGCTGCGGTAAGGTGCCGACATCACGAAGTAGGTATTGGCTCCGTAGCCGACGCGCGTAGTGGTGAAGCTCCAGCTAAAACTCGGAGTATATTGATTTCTCACACCCTGAAGCACCGGACAGTGGAAAAGGTTTGAATTACCCTTGCCGTAGGCACCGAGGTAGTTGCCCCACCAATCATTATCCGTTCCTAGCGCCGGCTGCTGGTCGCGGTGACCAGGGAAAATGTCGCGATTCTCGTCCGTGTAGAATTGCAGAAAGAGCCCAATCTGTTTGAGGTTGTTGAGACAGGTGATTGTGCGCGCCTTTTCCTTGGCCTTGGCGAGTGCCGGCAGTAATAACCCCGCTAGAATGGCGATGATGGCGATGACCACCAGTAACTCGATCAAGGTGAACGCGGCGGCACACGCACGTTTCGGCTTACTCGTGCATTCCGCGTGAACTACCCCAAATTTCAAGACTCTCATGGTAGTAACAGGAGGTTCTTCAAAACTCTGTCGGAGCCGGCGTAAAGTGGCTTGATTATCATTTTTTTCCAAACCTCCTGGTGCCGGCTCCTGAAGGATTTTGAAAGCGTATCTGTGGAACGGAGCCGACACCACACCTGACCAAAAAGACTGGGTCCGGGGCTGAAGCTGGGGCGCTGGCCAGCGCCCCAACCTTACACCCAGCCGCGCTTACAGTTGACGCAGCCGGAAGAACTCTCTCAGGCCGGTTGCCGGCATAATCGCCGGCGGATTCGTGGCCACCGTCGTCCAAGTCACCGCGGGCAGCGAGTTGGCAGCTTCCAGCGCCCATCCAGTGAAGCCAGCAGGCCACGAGATGGTCACCTTCCCGCCGGTAACAGTAACGTTCAACTGCGGTGGCAGCATGGCATAGTAATGAGCCGCAACTTGGGCCGGAGTAAGCACGCCGGTGTAATAAGCCACATCGTCCATCGCTCCCATCCACAGGTTCAAGCCAGCCGGGTCGCTGCTGCCAAGCTGGGACTCCCCATAGTTCACGGCTACGCCGCCATAGACTAGAGGCGTGAGCGCCTGCCCATCCCAGAATGTCTGATGCAGCGGATTGTTCAGCGTCACGACCAGGGGTGCCAGTTAGTTCCGGCATCAGGGATCGCATCGGCAGCTCCGCCGAACGTGATGATTGACTTCTTATCCGCACTCATCCTGATGTTGAAGTAGGGCGAACTACCGGACACTGAATTGCCGACAAGAGTCGGGTTATAGAAAGGCGGCGCCGCTGGATCCCAATCGGCGCGCACCCACGCCTCGATGGAGAGAGTTCCTGACACGGCATCGAAGGCCGGAACACTTCCGAAGGTGACCCAGGACATGCCGTCGAGCGCCAAAGCGAGGTAGCCGCCCACGCCATTGGTGTAAGTAACCGTTCCATTGGGCGTGCCATGATTTGTCGAGACGTAGTCATTGGCATTGCCCTCATCAAACGGATACATGGAAACGAGGCCGGGCGTTCCACGCACGGCGGCTTGGTAACTGGCCGGTTGGGCTGTAACCACGGACACATTCGCCACGGAACTGGTGATACTGCCGCCGCCATTAGCCGCTACCAACTGGTAGGCACCGCTCACGGCCGCTGTGGCTGGGACAAAACTTAAGTTGTTATTAGTGGCGTCGGCCATTACTACCCCATTCTTGAGCCATTGATAGTTGATGGACGCTCCCAAGGCTGTACCTGAAAGAGTCATGTCGTTGCCGCCCATCACTACGGCGCTGGCAGGCTGGGAACTCCAGGCAGGCGGGAATGACCCCGCGAAGCGGGTGTAATGGTCCGCAACTTGAGCCGGGGTAAGTGCGTCGGCATAGAAGGCGACTTCGTCCAGGCGTCCGGTCCAGAGTTCCTGACCGGCGGAACTGCTCGATCCCAAGTGAACTGGTGCGGCGGCTCCGCCCAGCGAGACCACGCCGGTGCCAGCCACCTCCCCATCCCATACCACGGTCCAATTGCCATACTCAAAGACGATGGCCAGATGGTGCCAGTTACTGCCGGCGGGGGCAGGCAGCATGATAAATGGTGCCACACTGCCGTTAAAGAAATAGATTCTGTCCTTCGCCCCGCCCATGTGAATGCTGTAATTGACACCCGCACCACCGTCCTGGCGAGCGGCGAAGATGCAGGGGTTGAATCCTATACTGGTCCAATCGGCCCGCAGCCACAGCTCAACCGTGCCTGTGCTGTCGCTGAAGTCGAAGTCCGGCACATTGCCCAACTCAGCCAGACCCGTGCCGCCCAGAGCCAGCGCTTGGTCAGGCCCGCTGGCGACACCGGCGCGGAACTGAGTGGTGCCGACCAGCGTGCCTTGGTTGGCCCCCACTGCATCGTTCGCGGTCAGGTCGTTGAACGGGTAGAGCGAGATAAGACTAAGGGTGTTAGTAACCGCCGCTTCGTAGTTGACCAACGGCGTCGCGATAGGGCTGCTGACTTTGATCACGCACGGACTGCTGGTAACCGAACCCGCAGTGTTCGCCACGACGCAGACATAAGTAGCAGAATTCGCGGGGGCAAGGCTGGCAAAGTTGATGAAGTTGGTGATCTCTCCGGGAAGCGGCACCCCGTTGGTGTACCACTGGTAGTGTATCAAGTTACCAACCGCAGTTACGCTAAGGCTGAAGGGCGTCCCAGTCAGGAAGTAGTTACCGGGGTCGGGCTGAACCGTGATTTGAGGAGGATCGCTGGCCACATAGGCATTGTAAAGCGACAGGATGGCGGCGTCTGAAAGCGCATTCGTGTAAATGGCTATCTCATCCAACCCGCCGCTCCAAGCGCTATCACCTATTTCATTGATCGCGCCGATGATCAGGGGCTGGCCGGAGGTGGCACCGAATGCCAGGGCACCGCTACCTCTTAGGGTGCCATTCAAGAATGACCGATAAGTGCCGTTGGAGAACACCACGCTGACGAGATACCAGTTGGTCGTCGTCATTTGCGGGATAGTAGCTACGCCGGTCGCCGCCCCGTTCGAAAACCGGATGTTGTCGCGATTGCCACCAACGCCAACTGCCCAGCAGCGGGCGGAGGTCGAACCGTTGGCCAGGAAGTATTCGCTTTGGAGATTATTGGTCCATCCCGGGCGAACCCACGCGCAGACTGTGCCGTCCAGGTTAGCATTGTTGAAATCCAAATTGGCGTCGGAAGCCGCTTGGACAAACCCATTTGCCCCATTACAGGCAAGCCCACTGTCATTGCCCAACCCGGCACCGGAACCAATGGAGACGCCCACGCCCGGAGTGCCAGCGAAGCTGCCATGATTTGTTCCGGCGCTGTCAGCGCATAGATTCTCAAAGGAGTAATACGCGAAGAGTCCCGGCTGGGCGGAGGCCGCTGATTGGAAGCCCGTGATACGCGTAGGCAAACTGGTGGCGGACACCGAAAGAGTTGCAACGGCGCTGGTCACAGAGCCGGCGCTGGTTTTGGCAACGACCTTGTAAGCCGCCGCGTCGGCCGCCGTCACATGGCTCAAGTCATAAGTGGCATTAGTGGCCCCGGCGATGAGAGTCGTTCCCTTGTACCACTGGTGGGAGACTGACGGGGCACCGCCGGCGAGTGCCGCAAAGTGATAGCCGCCGTTGGTGCGGACGGTCCCGCCACCCACCGTAGCCGTGATCACCGGCACCGTGGCCGTCACCAGACTCGTGTCGTTCATGTCCCATGAGATAGCACCCACATATCCACTCAGGGGACTAAAGGCACCCAGAGTGCGTAACTGGATCGCGCTGTATTGGTCACCGGCCTGAGCGTCCACGATGTCGAAGAAAGTCATGTCCGGCTGACGGTTTGCATCCGGCACAGGCACGATGACAGAACGGGCGGTGCCGCCGATAGTCTGAACTACAACCAATGCTTTGCGGATGTCACTCGCAGTCTCCGCCGCGCCCAGACAATCCGACATCACACCCATGCGCAAAGTCTTTCCGGTTAAGTCCGGCGGCACATTGAAGGTGTGCGAGGTAAGTGCGATGGAGGCCTGTTTATTGGTCGGCGCGTTGTTCACCAAGGCTCCAACGCCGGCATTGCCCTGGCAGGCATCGCGCAGGTCATTAATGAGCGGATATTCGGGTTGCAGGTATTGGCCGCCACTGCTCGCGTAGGTGATGGTGTCAGCGGAGTAATTGCCGTAGATCGTAAAGTAGATTCCGACGAAGCTGCCGTATTTGTTATCACCGTCAATGTCATAGGTCTTGACAGTGGTGGGCGTGAGCCAGTTGACGGTTTCGGTGGAGTTGGTGAGCGTGCCGACGTAATGAATCGTGGACGCTTGCGCGGCAAACTGGGCCGCAGCCAGGAGGGTGGCGGCGGTGGCCAGAGTGCGGACTCGATCTCGGTAGATGCTGTTTGTTTTCATGACTTTGCTGATTGCTTTCATGCGTGTATTTGGTTCAACGGTCTAATTTGCTGCCGCCGGAAAACCCCGGCGCCAACGCGCCAGGACGGCTAGCAAGCGGGAGGAAGCTATCACGTCGCCCGCGTGGGCGCAATCCCCCAAGCGGGTGATTTTGTGTCTGGCAACCGCTACCGGGACGGCTGCGACGGCCGCTTTTAACCGCTTCTGAGATACTTGGCCACGGCTTCGGTCCGGGAGCGCACATGAAGTTTTTCGTAGATGTGTTTGAGGTGGGTACGAACGGTTTCGATGCCGATGAAAAGCCGCTCGCAGATCTCCTTGTTCTCGTAACCCTGAGTCAGCAGGTCCAGAATTTCCTGCTCGCGGCGGCTCAGTTCCACGTCGGCGACGCCGGGATGCGCCGGGGCGCGGAAGGATTCCACCACGCGCCGGGCCACCTCACCGGTCATCGGCGCGCCGCCACGCAGGACTTCGGCGATGGCCTGGAGCAACTCCGCCGGGGGCGTGCGCTTGAGCAAATAGCCGCTGGCACCCGCTTGGAGCGCCTTGAAGATGACTTCGTTGTCCTCATAAACCGAGAGCATGAGAATGCGCACCGCCGGCAGCAGAGGGCGTAACCGGAACGCGCACTCGATGCCGGAGAGGTTCGGCAGGTGGGTATCCATGAGCACCACGTCCGGGGCGGCAGCGGGGAGTTTCTCCAGCGCCTCCTCCGCCGTGTCGCACTGGCAGACACACGCGTGCCAGGGCGCTTCGTCTATCAACTGCGCGAGGCTGCGACGCACCCGCGCGTCATCTTCGACAATGGCGATTTTGATCATTCAGTTGTGGCGGTTCAGGCCGCGCAGGCTCAGGCTGCAAGGTCGCTGTGCTTCTGGCCAGTTAATCTGGACGCGAGGCCGGCGCAACCGCAGGTCGCCGGGCCGCGGCCGGTGCCAGCGTGGATCGGATCTTCGAGCCTTGATTAGGCGTGCCGCTGATGTCCACGCGCCCGCCGAGCTGCTCGACGCGGGCGCGCATGTTCGGCAACCCATTCCCGCCGGGGCGGCCCACGGCCGGGTCGAAGCCGCGCCCGTTGTCTTCGACCGCAACGACCAGCGCGCCGTCCTCAAACCGGATTCGCAGCCAGACTTCGGTGGCCTGGGCGTGCCGCGCGATGTTGTTCATGGCCTCTTTGGCTGACAGAAACAAGTTGTGCCGGGCATTAACGCTGAAGGTGACCGGGGGCATGCCGGGCATCACCTCCAGCCGACAGCGGGTCGTCGTGGGCCGGAAGAACTCCTGGGCGAAGTGGCACAGGTAGCTGGAGAAGTTGAGGAGCGGATCGTTGCGCGGGTTCACCGCCCAGACGATTTACTCCATCGTCTTGACCAGCTCCCGCGTGCGCTCGGTAAGGTTGGCCACTTGAGAGCGCACTTCGGCGGGCGTCAGCGATTCGCGTCGCGCCAGCTCGCCCAGGTGCGTGATGTGGGTGAGGTCAGCGCCGATCTGATCATGAATGTCCCGCGCGATCCGAGTGCGCTCCAGCTCCAGGGCGTGCTGCATCTCCACCAGTTCGAGGTGCCGGCCCAGTCGCCGCGTCGCCAGGGTCCGCACGGCCAGCGCCGCCGCGCCCACCAGTGCCGATACCGCGATAGTGAAGCACCACCACCTTTGCCAGAAGTGCGGTTGGACGCGCAATGCCAGCGTAGCGCCGGCCTCGTTCCAAACGCCGTCGCGGTTCGCGGCTGTTACGCGAAAGCGGTATTCACCCGGCCGCAGCCCGTTGTATTGCACCGAACGCTGCAGCCCCAGTTCAACCCGAATTCCGAAGTAGGAAAAGACTGGCGTTGCGCAAAGGGTTGTGGTTATGGGAGCAGATGCCTGAAACACCTGATCCTACCCCGCACAAAACCTCTCGCACCGAAATCACCTCGCTCTTCGGCGAAAACAAGTTGGTGCTGG
>CAINDV010000628.1 GCA_903847485.1 uncultured Verrucomicrobiota bacterium | reverse complement strand
GAGCACGGTGTTGTCCTTGCTGCGGGTGAAGCGGATGCCGCCATCGCCATCATCGGCGAGGCGGTCTTTTCCACCCGCTGCTGGATGGTCGCCGACGATGGTGATGGCGGGATCAGTTTTACCCGCAGCAAGGACAACACCGTGCTCTATGTCACGAACCTGGGCTGGTCCAATGATGCTCTGCGGGTAAGAACCCTCGGCTCGTCGCGTATTGACTTGAAGACCTTGACGGGCGTGTCGCTGCTGGGTGCTCCTGACACATTGACCTATACCCAGGATGCCGAGGGCCTTACCATCAAAGTCCTCAAGGCCCCCTTCAACTCACCCGAGTACGCGTTCAAACTGACCTTCAGCGGCCAGATTCCAACGCTCAACCCATAACCCACTCAAACTAATACGCAGAGAAGGGATAACCAAGGATGCCGACGAAAATGAAGACCGCAGCGGGAGCCGCGATGCTGTTCGCGGTATTGACGATGGCGGGCAGCGGACAGACGGCCGCTCCGGCGGCCGACCGCTCGTTCGAGCAGTTCTGGACAGACGCCCAAAAGGAGAAACGGGCGGACAAGTCCGCGGCGGCGCAGAAGAGGATAGACTGGTGGCTGGATGCACGCTTCGGAATGTTCATTCACTGGAACATGGTCAGTCTTATGGGCAGCGAGATCAGTTTCAGCCGGGAGAGTTACGATGGCGGCCTCGGCAGTTCCACGAACCTGAACCCACGGGCGGCGCTCACGAAGGGGTCGGAGTATGAGGGCTGGTTGGACTGGATGATGCCTTCCATCCCGAAGGAGGTCTATGACAACCTCTACAAGTCGTTTTACCCCGGCATGTTTGATGCCGACAAGCTTGTCGCCCAAGCCAAGCAGGCGGGGATGAAATACATCGTGCAGGTCGCCAAGCATTGTGACGGCTTCTGCATGTGGGATACGAAATTCAACGCCTATAACATCATGGCCACGCCGTTCAAGCGCGACATCATCTCCGAGATGGCCAAGGCCAGTAACAAAGCGGGGATTCGCTATGGGATCTATTATTGCCAGCGTGACTGGTGGCATCCGGACTACACCCTGGAGCGCCTGCCCAAGTATAACGAATACATGCGCAACCAGATCAAGGAACTGCTCGTCGCCAATCCCGAAATCAGCATCATCTGGTTCGACGCCTGGGGCTGGTCCAAGGAGCAGTGGGAGACGGAAAAGATGTTCAAAATGATCCATGAAATCCGCCCCGACATCCTCACCAACGAGCGTGCCGGCGTGCCGGCCGATTTCTCGTGCCCGGAACAGAGCATCGGCAAATACGACGCCGAACGCAGTTGGGAATCCTGCATGACCTTCACTGGTGGCTGGGCGTGGCGCGGGTTCGGCACCAAGGTGCTTTCGTATGAAGAATGCCTGCGCTATCTGGTTTCCTGTGCGTGCGGCGATGGCAATCTGTTGATGAACGTCGGCCCGTTGCCGACCGGCGAGCTTGATCCGCGCGAGGCGGACCGGATCAAACGGGTGGGCCAGTGGCTGGAAAAGAACGGCGAGGCGATCTACGGAACTCGCGGCGGCCCGTATCTGATGGGTAATTTCGTGGGCAGCACACGCAAAGGCAAGAACATCTATTTGCAGGTGTCGCATTGGTCCGATAATACGGTTACCGTTCCGAATCTGCCGGTGAAGGTGCTTTCCGCCAGCCTGTTAGCTGGCGGCGAGGTACCTATAACCAGGAAAGACGGGATGTTGGTCTTCAAGGTTGATCAGAAGGACTGGGACCCATCCATGACGGTCATCAAGCTGACGTTGGAAGCGGCGGCAGATGGCCTCGTGCCAGTGGCAGTACCCGCGAACTGAGGGGGCTAGTTGCTGGTGATGAAGGAACCCGCCGACAACGCGAAATCGAAACACCCACGGGGAACGAAATGAAAGACCAGACGATACGCCGCGTTGCAGCCTGCCTGATTGCCGCCGTTGCGATGATCTCAAGCATGCCGATTGCATTGGCCGCCGACCTGACCAAGCTGCGCTGTGAATACAGGGACAACCCGCTTGGCATTGATGCGGAGAAGCCGCGGCTAAGTTGGGTGATGGAGGGCAGAGGACAGAAGGCAGAAGTTAGAGGGCAGAAACAGACGGCGTATCAGGTGCTGGTGGCGAGTTCGGCGGACCTGCTGAAGAAAGACCAAGGTGACCTATGGGACAGCGGCAAGATAGTCTCGGACCAAAGCATCCAGGTGGAATACGCGGGCAAGCCGCTGTCGTCACGGATGGAGTGCCATTGGAAAGTGCGCGTGTGGATTAACGATGGCAAGCCTTCGGCCTGGAGCCAGCCGGCCTGGTGGACCATGGGTTTGCTCAAGCCCGGCGATTGGCAGGCGGAGTGGGTCAAGGCGGGTGGTGAGACGTCACCCTGGCTGCGCAAGGAGTTCACCCTGGCGGCCGTGCCGGAACGGGCGATGGCCTTCGTAAATGTGAAGGGTTATGGCGAATTGTATGTCAACGGCAAGAAGGTGGGCGACGATGTGCTGTCACCCGCGGTGGCGGTTTACCGGAAACGCACGCTCTACAACACCTATAACATCAGCAAGCTCTTGCGGCCCGGCACCAACTGTGTGGGCGTATGGCTCGGCTTGGGCTTGTGCTATACAAGGACTGGCGAGAATTTCACCCCCGTCGCCCGGGTGCAACTCGACCTGTCAGTTGGCGGACAGAGAGTGGTGGTGGGAACGGATACCACCTGGACCTGGATGAACAGCTCGCATACCGAATTCGGATGGGGCTGGTGCGGCAACGGCCGCGAACATATCGATGCCCGTCGCTACATTGCCGACTGGAGCGAGGTTGGATGTAATAACGGTTCGTGGAAGCCTGTTGAAGAGTTTTCGGAACCGAGCGGCGTGGCGACGGCGCAGTCGTGTCCGCCGAACCGCATTACCAGGAAGTTTCCCGTGGTGAAATGTACTGCCATGAGCACCAACACCTTTGAACTGGATTTCGGAACTAACCTGAACGGCTGGTTCACGCTTCGGCTGCCGAAACTGGCTGCGGGTCACAAGGTGACGATCCGCTTTGCCGACAAGCGGTTGCAGTCAGCCGAGAAGGAAGTCACACCGGATAAAACCTATGAACTGCCACCGGGAACTTGGAAGCTCGATACTGTCACTGGGCCGGTAGCCTATACGATATACAGTCAGGAAGCGCAATTCACCTCGGCGGGAAAGCTTGGGGAAGAGTTCTGCCCCAAGTTCAATTACTTCAGCTTCCGCTACGCGATTGTGGAGGGCCTGCCCGCCAAGCCGGCTCCCGGCGACGCCGAGGCCATGATGATCGAATCTGACCTCGACCCCGTCGGCACCTTCGAGTGCTCCAACATACTCTTCAATCGCATCCTCGAGGTCAACCTGTGGACGCTCCGTTGCCTGAACCTGAGCGGTTATATGGTGGACTGTCCGCACCGCGAGCGGATGGGCTATGGCGGCGATGGACAGACTTCCATCGAAACGCAAATCATGAACCTCGATGCCTCGGCCTTTTACACCAAGTGGGCGATTGATTGGTTGGATGAACAGGATCCGGTCACGGGCAAGTCGGTCCAGTTCGCGCCCACGGGAGTCGGCTCCGACGGGAAGCCCGATCCCTGCTGCTGGCTGCTATGGGGCGGCATGATAGACGTGTTGCCATGGAAGACCTATCTCTACTACGGTGACCGCAGGCTGCTGGAACGCGCTTACGAGCCGATGGTCCGTTATCCCACCGTGTTTGTCGACGGGTGTTTTCCAGATAATCAAAATCCGCTCCAGGCAATGAATTGCGATACCGGCAGCGACTGGGTGGCACCTGGCATCGGCATGCAGGCTCCTCCTGGAAATGGGATCTTCGTCAACTGCTACCGCGTCTATCTGATGGATCTGCTGGCCAAGGCGGCGGACGCGCTCGGGAAGACCGATGAGGCAAAGAAATATCGCGCCAGGATCAAGGAACTGAATGCGCTCATCCACACCGCTTACTACCGGGAGAATGAGAAGATGTACGATAGCGGGCGCGAGTTGGATCAGGCGCTGCCGCTGGCTCTGGGCGTGGTCCCTGATGTCCTGCGTGGAAGCGTCCAGAAGCAACTCGAGGACACCATCATGGTGAAGAACAAGGGGCATCTCGACACCGGCATGCTTGGCACCTATTTCCTGTTCCAGTCCCTGCGGGAGACCGGTCGCAACGATCTAGCCTTCACTATGGCCAATCAGACGACCTATCCAAGCTGGGGCTACACGCTGTCACAGGGCGCGACCACGTTCGGCGAACAGTGGGACGGCTATTGGTCGCAGATCCACGCCTGCTTCCTCAATCCCGGCGGCTGGTTCTATCAGGGACTGGCCGGCATCCTGCCCGATGAAACCGGCCACGGCTTCAAGAAAATCATCATCAATCCGGCAGTCGTCGGCGATCTCACCTGGGTCAAGTGCGGCTATGACTCAGTTCACGGGAAAATCGTCAGCAACTGGAAGCTTGAGGGCACCAAGCTGACGATGGATGTGACAATTCCAATCAACACCACCGCAACGATATATGTCCCGGCGAAGGCCGTGGCCGGAGTCACCGAGTCCGGCAAGCCCGCCGCGCAGGCAGATGGCGTGAAGTTTATACGCATGGAGAACGGCTCGGCGGTATATGAAGTCGGGTCGGGTTGCTATCAATTTGGATCGGTTATATGAAATGGTAAAGACGGCGGTTAGGAGACTGGCCGCCCTACCTGAGACAACAAAAGGAGACATGATGAAGAAAGTAATTATGAGAGTGGTGTTGGTGTTCTCTCTCTTTTCCGGCACTGTACCGGGCGCAAAGGGTGAGGGAAGCAAACAGGACGATCCGGCTGGGATTTTGAAAAAACCGATTCCAGACAAGCTGGTGGTTCTTACATTCGACGATGGACCTGTGAGCGGTTATACGGTGGTGGCTCCGATGCTGAAGTCGTTCGGATTTAACGGGGCATTTTATGTCTGCGACTTTGATTCGTTCAAGACGCGCAAGGACTGGTACCTGACATGGCGGCAGATGCAGGAGCTGGCTGCTGCCGGCTTTGAAATCGGCAACCACTCTGCGGGACATTCTTCGGGTTTGGATTCCATGCTGACCATGGAGGATGAGTTGCTGGCGCATCATGTTCCCAAGCCAACGACCATTGCTTGGCCCCTCCACAATGCGAATGTGACACCGGACCTAGCTGCGAACGGATATATTTTCGCACGGGGTGGTCATAACCGCCCATACCGGCCAACGGTAGATAATCCCTTCGAGATTCCCTCCATGTGGTGTTACGACATGGAGGGCTTTGTCAAAATGGTGCGACAGGCCGCCGGCGGCAGAATTGTGGCTATTTGTTATCATGGTGTGCCGGATATGGAGCATCCGGGGGTTTCCCAGGATCCCGAGGTTTTCAAGGTTCAGATGCAGTACTTGAAGGACAATAATTACAAAGTCATCGCCCTGCGCGATCTGGCCGAGTATATTGATCCCGTAGAGGCCGCCAAGCTGCCGCCGACGGCAAATGAGTTCAAAGAATCAGGCCCTGTCGTGTTGGCTGAAGAGGTCAAGCCCTATGTAAATCCCGGCAATGATATTCAACATTTTGGTTTCCCCAACCTGCCTGGTGGTCAAATTGCCAAAACGATGATTAGCGTGACAGTTCCCTCTGTCCTGGATGTGACCGCTATCGCGCCCGTCATCAGGTTGCCCACCGGTGCCACCATAACCCCGGGACCCGAAGTCGCAAGGGACTTTAGCAGGCCGCAGACATACACCCTTACCTGCAAGGACGGCTCAACGAAGACCTATACCGTGACCGTGAACAAGATCGCTGCCAGCAGGGCCAAAGACATGCTGACATTTAGTCTGCAGGGTCCGGCATCAGTCGCCATGGCCGGGGCCGCAATTGGCGTGTCTGTGCCGGTGGCCACGGATGTGACGAAGCTCGCACCCACCTTTACGATCTCGCCTTATTCCAAGGTCGTTCCGGCTTCGGGTACGGTACGTAATTTCACCCGCCCGCAGACTTACACCGTCACGGCCCGAAACGGTTCGTCACGGGTTTATACCGTGACGGTGGTGAAGAGCTCTCAGCCCACCGCTTTCACTTGGAAGAACGCCGTGGCCGGCAACTGGGGTGATGTCTCCAAATGGTCGAATAACCTTGCCACGGGCTCGGCACTAACGGTTGCCGGTCAGTCCGACTATATTCTGAACTTCAACCAGCGCGGCTCCTGTGCCGTTACGAATGACTTGAACACGGGATTTCTGCTTAACCAGCTCATCCTGGGAGATGGTTGCGGGGGCATGACCCTGGGCGGCAACAGCCTAACATTCACCAGGAACCGTGCTAACGGCGTTCCGGCGGTGATCAATGCGGGTAAGTGCCAAAGGGTCGATATCAACGTGCCCATAAACCTCCAGGATGATCTTAATGTGAATACGTTTCCTGACAGGGACCCCAATTGCTTCATCAGCTTCAATGAGGTGATCTCCGGTCCCCGCGCCCTGATTCTTAACAGCTCTGGTGATCCCAACGTCGCCGGGATCAACTTCCATGATGTGCATTTCGGTATTCTGCAAATCAACAATGCCAACACCTACAGCGGTGGGACCCTCATCAACGGTGGCAAGATTAACGTGAGACAGATTGATGGGCTGGGAACAGGGCCGGTAACACTGGACAATTTCGGCACATTATCCTCCGATGGCACCCTTGCCAATCCCCTGATTATTAACAGCGGGACGCTCTTTCATTGTGCCTGTAGCGGTCCCGCTACATTGAACGGAATCGCCAGTTTCATCGGTGATTGTAATCTTTCCGGCGGAGTGAGCGGCGGCGGCGGCTTTACCATGTTTGGTATCAATGGGACATACCTCAGTATGGTGCCCGGTGGTACCGTGACTCTACATGGCACTAACACCTACACCGGTCCGACCACCGTATTTCCAGGCACCCTGATTGTGAAAAAGGCCGCGGGGCTTTACCATGGTGATGCCGCGAAATGGACGCCAACAAACATTACTGTGCATAAGGCGGCGACGCTGCGACTCCATGTCGGCGGCCCGGGCGAATTCACAGGCGCTCAGATCTCAGCACTGCTTGCGAACCTCACCACAGGCTTAAACCACAACGGCTTGATGGCCGGTTCCATTCTGTATCTGGATACTGTCAATGCCACCAGCCCGGTTGTATTGACCGGTAACATTACAGACTCGAAGGGACCCGGAGGCGGATCGTTTTTCATCAAAAAGAGCGGATCCGGCACGCTGCAACTTACCGGTGCGAATACCTGTTCGGGTCAGATGAGTTTCGAAAACGGCACGCTGATCGTATCTTCGCTGAATCGCGTTGCCGGTGGGATGGAGAGCAGCAACCTGGGCGCGCCGTCCACGCTGGAGAACGGAATCATCGCGTTAGGCGGTGATTGTATCCTGAGTTACACCGGCAAGGGCGAGGCTACCGATCGCATTATTGATCTCGCCGGGGAGAAACAGACTGTGACCTTTGATCAATCGGGCAGCGGCCTGTTGAAGTTCACTAACCCCTTCGATATCTCAGGTTATGGTCACTCGAAAACAATTGTTCTCACGGGTTCGCCTGGAGGCACAGGTGAACTCGCCGGCAATATAACGAATCCCTATGACCGCAAGAAAGCAGCGATAACGGCCTTGACCAAGACCGGCACCGGTCTTTGGATTCTTTCCGGCACCAATAGTTTCACCGGTTCGACGATGGTCACTCAAGGGACGCTTGCCCTTGCGAATGCGTGCAGTTTGAGCGCGAACACCGAAGTGACTGTCGCTGATGGAGCGACACTGGAACTTAGTTTCAAAGGGGAGATGCAGATGAGCAAACTCTTTCTTGGCGGGAAGGTGCAACCGGTGGGCCGGTATAGCTCGGCCGGCACGCCTGCCTATATCAAAGGAACCGGCGTTCTGAGTGTAAAGTAGGTGAAGGAAACGTCTTGAAAAACACCCAATGAATCTCCTGTCCCGTCACATCGCGGCCTGCCTGATGGCCGCCACTGCGTCGCTGTCATGCCTTCCGGCGACTCACGCCGCCGACCTAACGCGCCTGCGCTGCGAATACCGGGACAACCCGCCCGGTATTGATGCGGAGAAGCCGCGACTGTCGTGGCAGATAGATGCCAGAGGTCAGAGGTCAGAAGTCAGAGGTCAGATGCAAAGCGCCTATCAGGTGCTGGTAGCCTCGACACCTGAGCTTCTGGCCAAGGACCGGGGCGATCTGTGGGACAGTAAGAAGGTGGTGTCGGACCAGAGCGTTGCAGTGCTCTATGCTGGAGCGTCGCTTGCTTCAGAAACCCGGTACTGGTGGAAGGTCCGGGATTTTGATCAGGACGGAAAGGAGTCAGCGTGGAGCGCGCCTGCCAGTTTTCTGACCGGCAAAATGAATCCTGCCGATTGGCGCGGGAAATGGATTGGGCCAACGATTGAGAAAGCCGGGCATACGCACGGGGCGATCTATATGCGGAAAGACTTTGATCTTGCAAAGCCTGCCGTGCGCGCGGTGCTCTCATTCTCGGGGCTGGGCTTTTCGGAAGTGGCGGTCGATGGCCGGAAAGCGGGCGACTATGTGATAGGGCCTGGGTTCACGGACTACGACCACCGCGTTTCTTACCTCACGTTCGATGTTTCCGACCGCTTCACTTCACCGGGCCGCAAGCGGCTCGATGTGACACTTGCCGACGGTTGGTACGCGCTCGAACGCGACCCGTGGGTTCACCAGTTGGAGAAGAAGCCGTACGTGGATTTGCCCAAGCTGCTTTTCGACCTGCGCCTTATACATGCCGACGGCACCGAAACCGTCATCCGTTCCGACGAGTCATGGAAATGGTCAACCGCCGAAATCACGAAGAGCTGGATTGCCAGTGAAGATATCGATCTGCGCAAGGCCGGTGAAACGGCGCGTGCCTGGCAGCCGGTTGTTCCGGTGGAGGGGCCACGCGGAAAACTGGAGCATCAGAAAGAAGCTTTCAACCGAATTGTGGAAGAGATGCGTCCTACCTCTCTGCGTTTTGATTCCAAAACTGCCACGGCCACCTATGAAATCGGCCGCGAAGTCAACGGTTGGCTGCGTTTTCGCGCACGCGGACCCGCAGGCACGACAATCCGCATTACGACAATCCCCAGCGCAACAGAATATCCGCGCACCAGTCAGTTCATCCTTGCCGGTGGGGGCAGCAAGGAAACATATGAACCGCGCTTCTTTCACGCCGGCATGATCCGCGTGACGGTTGATGGACTGGTCGAAGAACCGACGCTTGAAGACCTGACCATCTGCCGTGTCAGTTCAATGCGCACGCCGGCGGGTGCGTTCAAGTGTTCCGACGAGTTCGTCAACTGGTTAGAGCAGGCTGTCCGGCGCACCGTGGTCAACTACACGACCTTTCTGCCAAACGATCCGGTGCGCGAGTGGAAGGCGTGGACGCAGGACATCCAGAACATGTTCGGCTCGGCGTTCTACCTGTTTGCCGAATCCCAGGTGATGTATGAACGCTGGGAGCATGACTTGCTGGACAGTCAGGATGCTGAAGGGAATATGGCCAATGTTGCTCCGGGACCGGTTTTCGATCCTTACAACAGTCCGTGGTGGGGCGGGTGCGGTGTGTGGCTGCCGTGGGAATGGAGACTGGCTTATGGCGACGACGCGTTGCTCCGCGACAGCTATCCGGCGATGAAATGTTACGTGGATTTCCTTGAGCGGCAAGCCGCCGCGGCAGGCGGTCTGCAGAAATGGGGGTTGTTAGACTGGCTGGCCGTTGAGGAGACGCCGGTAGGTATCATCAATACGCCTGCGCATTTTCATTATGCGCAGATCGTCAGCCGGACGGCGGAGATGTTGGGGAAACAGGATGACGCGCGGAAATATGCCGAAATGTCCGAACGGGTTAAAGAAACTTTCAACAACGCATATCTGGATCCGGAGACCGGCATTTATGGTGAGAAAGGGTGGAAGGTCCAAAGCGGAAACAGCCCTCAGGCACCCGGCATAGCTTCGTTGCATACGGTCTGGTGGCAGGGAGACCGCCCCTGCACCCAGGCCGGACAGGTGTTGCCGCTGGCGCTCGGGTTGGTGCCGGAAAAGGTGCGGCCGGCGGTGGTGGCGGCTTTGCAGCGTGAAATTGCCGCGCATAAGGGACGGCTCAGCACCGGTTTCGTCAGCACGCCCTATCTCCTCGATGTGTTGACGGATATTGATCCGGAGATGTGCTGGCGACTGGTTAATGCGCGCGAATTTCCCTCTTGGTATTCAATGACGCGCGGCAGTGGCAACGACCTCCTGAAAGAGTGTTGGAATGGCGGTCAGGCATTGATGCCGTCGCTTGGCGGAAGTGTTGCGCGGTGGTGTTACCGGGGGCTGGCCGGCATCCGTCCCGACGCATCTGCGCCCGGTTTCAAAAAGATCATCATCAAGCCCGCGGTCGTCACCGGCCTGACCTGGGTGCAGGCCCACCACGATTATCCCTACGGCCGCATCGTGAGCAACTGGCAACGGGAGGGTGCGAAACTGACGATGGACGTCACGATCCCCGTGAACACCACGGCCACCGTCTGTGTTCCCGCGAAAGATGCCGGCGGAGTGACCGAGTCAGGAAAACCGGCTACGCAAGCGAAAGGCGTGAAATTCCTGCGGATGGAGAATGGCGCAGCGGTCCATGCCGTGGGTTCCGGCACCTATCAATTCCAATCCACTCTCCCGTAAACCATCCATTGAAACACACTGCCATGAAGCTCACCCAATTGACAAAGCTGGCGATCTATCTGGCTCTTGCCGGGAATGTCGCGCTGGCGGCGGAACAGGCACCGGCAAATGACGTGACGGTTTACCCGGATGGGCGACCGTCCGCGACCTTGCGCATAGAGGCAAAGGATCAAGGTGTTGTGCTCAAACATGGTGACGGCCCGGGGCAATGCGACATCCTGGGTGCGCGTGATGTTTGGGTGTACGAGGCCGGCGGGATCTATTACATGAATTACGATGGGGCCGGGCCGAAAGGCTGGCTGTGCTGCCTTGCCACCAGCACGAACCTGGTGGACTGGACCAAGAAAGGTCCGGTACTGGATTTCGGAAAACCTGGGGAAGACGATTCGGCCTCGGCCTCGTACGGAGTAACATTCTTCGGGGGCAAGGTTTGGCACATGTTCTACCTTGGTACGCCCAACGTATCGCCTGCACCGGATCTGATCCCGTCCTTTCCCTACCTCACGATGAAAGCGAAGAGTGATGGACCAGCGGGGCCGTGGATTAAGCAGAAGGATGTAATTCCGTTCCGGACAAAGTCGGGAACCTACTACAAAGATACGGCCAGTCCCGGTCACGTTGTCAGGCAAGGTTCCGAGTATCTTATGTTTTTCAGCGCTTCGATGAAAAGGACCATTGGTATTGCCCGCACCAAAGACCTGGACGGGCCGTGGGCGATTGATCCGCAGCCGATCGTCTCGCCGGAAGAGCAGATCGAGAATTCCTCGCTCTATTTCGAGCCGTCCAATAAGACATGGTTTCTTTTCACCAACCACATCGGCTTGGACGGCGGCGAATACACCGACGCGGTCTGGGTGTATTGGTCCAAGGACTTGAACACATGGGACGCGAAGAACAAGGCCGTGGTGTTTGATGGAAAGAACTGCACCTGGAGTCGGAAATGCATCGGCGCCCCGTCGGTAGTCAAGGTCGGCGAACGGTTAGCTGTCTTCTACGATGGGCCTGGTGGCGACAGCACGGATCACATGAGACGCGATGTTGGTCTGGCCTGGCTGGACCTGCCGCTAGCGCCGCCTGCGGTAAGCATCAAAGAATAGTTGAAATACAGAAAGGAAATCCACATACGAAAAAGAAACTGCCACTCCTCGTCTGCGCTTTACTCGCCGGCTTCACGCCGCAGGCCTTTGCCCGGAATCCACAGGTTCTGGTCAAGCCCGAGGTGAATTCCAAGCCGGTGGCCCCTCAGGCTATCGACGTGCTGGCGCAGTCCTTCCGGGTGCCGCCGCATGATGCGAAACCTTGGGTTTACTGGTGGTTTCAGGGCGGCTACGGCAATCCGCAAGGGATGGCCAACGACCTTGCTGCGATGAAGGACAAAGGGATCGGTGGCGTGATGCACATGCAGACGAGCAACTCTGGCGGACGCCCCGTGCCTAACGAACCGAAGATGCTCAGCCCCGAGTGGGATGCCTGGTTTGGCGAGGCCCTACGTTTGGCGAAGGCCGCTGATATGACCATGTCGGCCAGTATTGTGGACGGCTGGGGACACGGTGGCGGCTGGGTGGGCAAGGAGGATGGTGCCAAGCAACTGGTGTATTCGGAAATACAGGTAGATGGTCCGGGTATGTTGGACGTGCCATTGCCCCAGCCACTCACACGCCTCGAAGTTTACCACGATGTGGCTGTTGTGGCGTTCAAGGAAAAGTCCAAGAGGCCGCCTGCATCTCAGGAAGTTAAGGCGAGCAATTTCAAGAATGACGATACCGGTAATAATTGGCAGGCGATTCATGCGGTGGACGGTGATCCGGAAACGTGTTGGAGCACGCAGGAACCGTGCAAGCCGCAGTCTCCGGCGCTGTTGGATCTGACATTCGCCAAGCCGCTCACGGTCACCAGTGCGCTTGTTGTCGGGATGCCCAAGTCCGGGCCGAAGGAGGCCGAAATCCTTGTCTCCGACGATGGCAAGACGTTCAAAACGGTTACGCGTTTTGCGATGGCACCCGGCGAACAAAAGAGTGTGGAATTCCCGGCGACAACGGCGCGGTATTTCCGCCTCTTGATTCCCGAAGCCCACACGCCGGATCTTCAATTGGCCGAGTTCCAACTGCTGCGCCAGGGCGATCTGCCTGTTCAACGACGGGGCATCAAGTATTGGGCATTCAAATCTGCCAATTACTCCTTTTTTGGATGGCCCCCACAACCGTATGCGGCGTTGGAAGAGGAGTATCCCGAGGACGGAGCATGCGACGTTTTGGCAGCGGATGTCGTGGCCTTGTCGAAGTACCTGAAACCCGATGGCAAACTGGATTGGCAGTTTCCTGCGGGGCAATGGACGGTATTGCGCTTTGGATGGACAACATTGGCCGAACCGGCCCGCATGGGGAATGGCGGCGGTTACGAGGCGGATGTCCTCAGCGCCAAGTGCGCCGATCTGATGATGGACACTGCGGCCAAACATATGCGTGAGTTGAGCGTGAAAAATGCCGGCGGCGCGCCGATCTTTTTCCACACTGACAGTTGGGAGATTGGCGTTGCCAACAGTGGTCAGCAACCAACCTGGACCGAAGATTTCCGTCAGCAATTCCAGAAGCGCCGTGGTTACGACTTGGTGACCTGTTTGCCTGCCATGGCCCGTCGCATTGTCGGTGGGCGCCAGACCACCGACCGGTTTCTCTGGGATTATCGCGCGACAGTTGCCGATCTGCTGGCGGCCTATTACGGACGCTTGCAGGAGCGTGCGCACCAGATGAACGGCGGCATGAATTGCGAATCTGGCTATGGGAGTTTCCCGATCCCGCACATGGATGGACTGCAACTCTTCGGGCGATCAGACCGGCCCATGGCCGAATTCTGGCATGGCGGGCTCACCTGGGATGTGCAATTGCGACAGCAGGTTGATGTGATGCGGACGGCTGCCTCCGGTGCGCGGATTTATGGCAACCGGTTTGTACAAGCTGAAACTCTTACCTTCGATCCAACGGAAGGCCTGTTTGAACGCACCATGAAATACCGCAAGACCCTACACGAGGCTTGGGCACGCGGACTGAACCAGGCGGTGATCCACAAGTATACTCATCAGCCAACTGACGAGAAGCCGGGAATGATAGATTATGATATCTTCAACCGGAACTTTTCATGGTGGCCGCTGGCCGATGGGTTCATCGGTTACATGGGACGGTGTCAGTATCTTCTTCAACAGGGGGATTTTGTGGCGGATGCAAAGTATTTCGTGGGTGACGGATCATTCCGCTTCGTGCCTGCCAAGGAGTGTCTCGTTCCGGCCTTGCCCGCCGGCTACGACTACGACGGCATCAATGCCGAGGTGCTGTTCTCCCGCGCCAAGGTGATGGACAAGCGTTTGGTGTTGCCCGCCTGCAAGGAAACGCCTGACGCACGCGGTGGTACCGGTCCGAGTTATCGTTATCTGGTATTGATGGATCCGCAATGCGTCACGATGAGCGCGGCGACGTTGGGCCGGATGCGGCAACTCGTCGAGGCGGGGCTGACGCTGGTCGGCAAACGCCCGCTGCGGACGCCGGGCCTGGGTGCCCCGCAAAAGTCGGAAGCCGATTTCAAGAGCCACGCCGATGCTTTGTGGGGTGCTGATTCCGGCGACGCAGGTGATAGAGTGTTAGGCAAGGGCCGGGTGGTCTGGGGTCTGCCGCTCGCCGGGATTCTAACTAAAGACGGGATCACTCCCGACTGCGAAGCGAGCGAGGCTGGCAAGCCGTATGCGATTTCCTGGATTCACCGCCGGTACGGGTCGGACGAGATCTATTTTCTATCCAATCCGCAGGACCAGTCGGCGGAGTTGGCGGTGACCGTGCGTGCCAAGGGCAAGGTGGTCCGGTTGTTCGATCCACTTGACGGCTCTTCGCGCGACTTGCCGGAGAAGAGCGTGGGAACGGATGGAAGGACAACAGTGCCGTTGCATTTCGAACCGGCCCAGGCGTTCTTTCTGGTCCTGCGTGACGGAACGCCATCTTCCACATCCGGCGTGAATTTCCCGGAACTCAAGCCGGCCATGACGGTCGAGGGACCCTGGAGCGTGACCTTTGATGTCGCGTGGGTCAAACCCTTGCCGCCCTCCGTCACGCCGGGTTCCAAGGATGTGTCACTGGTCATGGAGCAACTAACGGATTGGGTCAAGCGGCCCGAAGACGGCATCAAAGGGTATAGCGGAGTGGCGACCTATCGGAAGGTCTTCGACCTTCCTTCAGAAGTCAGAGGACAGAAGACAGAAGACAGCAAAGGCGGTTCTCCGACCTCTGACCTCCAACCTCTGATCTCCGCATCCTCTACCCGCCTATTCCTCGACCTTGGCACAGTGATGGAAATGGCGCGGGTCGCAATCAACGGGCGCGATCTGGGTGTGGTGTGGTGTCCGCCGTGGCGGGTGACGGTTCCGGCAGGTCTGCTCAAGGCATCCGACAATCAACTGGTGATCACGGTGGCCAACACCTGGAACAATCGCCTGTGTGCGGATGCCGCGTTGCTGGCCAACGAAAGGCTGACTTATGTCGGGCACGATCTCCACAACCGTGCTGCCGGCAAGGGCCCCCAAACCGCCGGTCTGTTGGGACCGGTAACATTACAAATGGCAGTCGCTGGGGATAACAAGTGAGTATTGCAGAGAATGGCCGGAGACAATAAAGACAAATGATCTTGAACAAACTGCGTGTCTTTGCTTGCGCGGGCTTGCTGACGCTGGCGGGTGCCGTCAGGGCCGGAGACGATCTGGCCATGGCGTTTGCCGCGCCGCCGGTTGAATCAAGGGTGTGGTGTTACTGGTGGTGGCTGAACGGCGCGGCGAGCAAGGCGGGTATCACGCGCGACTTCGAGGAAATGCGCAAGCAGGGGATCAGCGGAGCGCTGCTCTTCGATGCCGGCGAAGCCGGAGCGGATGCGCCGCGCGGGCCGAAGTTCATGAGCGACGAGTGGCGCGAACTTTACAAGCACGCTGTGCGCGAGGCGGACCGATGCGGCATCGCGCTGGGCGTGAACTTGTGCAGCGGTTGGAATGCCAGCGGGCCTTGGGTGACACCGGAGCACGCGGCGAAAAAACTGGTTGTGGCGCAGGCTGTCGTCACAGGACCGGGGCGTGTTAGTGTAGCGCTATCGCAACCGCCGTCCGTGCAGGGGTTCTATCGCGACATCGCCGTGCTGGCGGCGCCCGTGCCGGGTAATGCGATGGCCGAAGGTAAACTACTCGCCAGTTCACAGTATCAACACTACGGCCCCGCCCAGGCCGAAGACGGCGATGACGAGTCCCGCTGGGTTTCCAACGGCGGCCAGCCCGGCATGGGCCCGACGACGGAGATGCCGGAGTTCCTGCAATTCGATTTCGCCGAGCCGCGGGCTGCGGCCGGCGTTTACCTGAAGCCATATTCTGACTGCGCGCCGAAAGACGTCGAGGTGCAGTGTTCGGACGACGGGAAAACGTTCCGCTCAATCAAACGTCTCGCGCTCAAACCGCAGGACGCCGTGACAATTGCCTTCGAGGAAACGTGGGCGAAACATTTCCGCGTCGTGTTTTTGACGTCGTATCCGTATCAGGGCGGAAACTGGAACGTTCAGGTGGCCGAGATCGCCTTGCTGGCGAAGGGGCAGGAATCGCCGCGGCGAGGATGGCGCCATGATCAGGTGGTGGATGTGACCAAGCACGTAGATCAAGCCGGACAACTGAACTGGGACGCGCCGGCGGGGAATTGGCAAGTGCTGCGCATCGGCTCCACGCTCCACGGTAACGCCATCAAATGCCTCGGCTCCGGGCCGAGCGGACTGGAGATCGATACGATGAGCGCCGCGGCGATGGACGCGCACTTCGCAGAGACTGGCGCGAAACTCATCGCCGACGCCAGGCCGCTTGCCGGCAAGTCGCTGCAATATTTCCACATTGATAGCTGGGAACTCGGCCAACCGACGTGGACGCCGCGCATGCGCGAGGAATTCCAGCGCCGTCGTGGCTACGACCCGCTGCCGTGGCTGCCGGCGGTGCTGGGAAAGACTGTCGATGATGCGGCGGCGACACGCCGGTTCCTTCAGGATTACCGGCGCACCGCCGCCGATTTGGTGGCGGCCAACTACTATGGCCGGTTGCGGGAGCTGACGATCAAGGGCGGCTTGCGCGGCATCCACCCGGAGTCCGGCGGCCCGTTCTTCGACCATTGGATCGACGCGCTCCAGTGCGAGGGTGTCAACGACGTGCCGATGGGCGAGTTCTGGAAACGCAACGGCGAGCCGGACGGTTCCATCACGCACCATCACAATCCGAGCCTGAAACAAGCCGCCTGTGCCGCGCATATCTACGGCAAGCCTGTCTGCCAGGCTGAGGCGTTCACGTCGTTTGCAGACGACTGGATCGACGACCCGTGGAGCATGAAAGACATCGGTGACGCCGCGTTCTGCGAGGGGCTGACCCGCAACGTGCTCTGTTTCTGGATTCATCAGTCGCGGCTCGACGCCAAGCCGGGCTTCCAATGGGCGCACGTCGGCACGCACTTCGACTGCAACCTGACGTGGTGGCCGATGAGTGGCGCATGGCTAACCTACCTGGCCCGTTGCCAGCACATGCTACGGCAAGGGTTGTTCGTGGCCGACTTAGTGTATCTCCAGAACGAGGCCATTCCCAGCTTCATCGCACCGCGACCGAATCAGCAGCCGGCGCGACCCGCCGGTTTCGATTACGACGTGCTCAACGCGGAAGTGCTGTTGACCCGCGCCACCGCCCGCAACGGCCGGCTGATGTTGCCCGACGGCATGAGTTACCGGTACCTGGTGCTGCCGCATCAAGCTGACGCCATTCTTTCTCCTGCGACCTTGGAGAAGGTCAACGAACTGGCAGAGGCGGGGGTGACGGTTATCGGCCCCACGATTTTCGGCGCTATGGTGACGAAGCTGCAGCAGGACACACTGGATGCAATCGTGAAAGCCGACGGTGTGCTGCCCGATATCGAAATCCGCAATCCTGTGGCGGGCATGAGTTTTGATTGGATCCACCGGCGGGATGGCGGAGTCGATGTCTATTTCATCAGCCATCAGACTCCGAATCGGAAGGACAACGTGGCGACGGAAATCACCTTCCGCGTGGCAGGCAAGCGGCCGGAACTTTGGGATGCGGTAACGGGCAAGACATGTGAGTTGCTCGAATACAAGACCACGGAAGACGGCCGGACGGTAGTGCCACTGACGTTTGCGCCGCGGCAGAGCTGGTTCGTGGTATTCAGGAAAAATGTTGAAACCGCGAAAGACGCGAAAGTGGCAAGGAATTTTCCAGAGTTGAAGGCGATGATGACTTTGACCGGTGCGTGGGATGTGCAGTTCGATGCGAAATGGTTCTACCCTGATAACGGCACGGGAGGGAAAATGCGTTTCGAGCAGTTGACGGATTGGACGACACATCCGGAAGCCGCAGTCAAATATTTCTCGGGGATCGCCGTTTATCGCAAGACGTTCGATTGTCCGCCGCCCGCCACCCGCACCCCGGCACTCTCCCTCGATCTCGGCGAGGTCAAGAACCTGGCGCGCGTCAAACTGAACGGCCGCGATCTCGGCATTGTCTGGACAGCTCCGTGGCAGGTGGAGATTCCGCAGGGGCTGATCAAAGAACAGGGGAACGCCTTGGAAATCGAAGTGGCGAACCTCTGGCCCAACCGCCTTATCGGCGATGCGACGCTGCCGCCGGACCAGCGGCGGACCAAGACCAACGTGGGCACCTATAACTCGGAGAAGAATGGGTTCCGCTCCGGTCTGCTAGGCCCGGTGCAGGTGCTTGAACGCGCACAAAACTGATTCAACCCTTAAGCATAAATCTGAAGGAAATCACCCTATCAAGAAAGCAACACAACTATGAACAAACTCACAACATTCATCCTCGCCGCAGTAGCGATGCTGCCCTGCCTCCCGGCCGCTTCCGCCGCCGCCGTCACCAACCTGCACTGCGAGTACCGCGACAACCCGCTCGGCATTGACGCGCAGAAGCCGCGACTGTCGTGGGTGATAGAGGAGGGAAGTCAGAAGACGGAAGCCAGAAGTCAGAAACAGACGGCCTATCAAATCCTTGTCGCGAGTTCGGAAGAGTTGCTGAAAAAGGACAAGGGCGACTTGTGGGACAGCGGGAAGGCTGCGTCGGATCAGAGCATTCAGGTGGAATATGCCGGCAAGCCGCTGGAGTCGCGGATGGAGTGCCATTGGAAGGTGCGGGCGTGGATCAACGATGGCAAGCCTTCGGCCTGGAGTCAGCCAGCCTGGTGGTCCATGGGTTTGCTCAAGCCCGGCGATTGGCAGGCGAAATGGGTCAAGGCGGGCGGTGACACTTCGCCCTGGCTGCGCAAGGAGTTCACACTTACTGCTGCGCCGGATCGGGCGACGGCTTTTGTCAACGTGAAGGGTTACTACGAACTGTATGTGAACGGAAAGAAAGTGGGCGCCGACGTGCTTGCTCCCGCCGTCTCCGTCTATGACAATCGCTCGCTCTACACCACCTATGACATCAGCAAGTTCCTGCGGCCCGGCAGCAACTGTGTGGGCGTATGGCTGGGCTTGGGCTTGCTCTTTCCCAAGGAGGTGGCACCGCTGGCCCGCGTGCAGTTTGACATGACGGTTGGCAGTCAGCGGGTGGTCATAGGGACGGATACCACCTGGACCTTCATGAACAGCACGCATACCGAAGTCGCGTGGGCATGGTGCGGAACGGGTCGCGAAAAAATTGATGCCCGCCGCGAGATCGCAGGTTGGAATGAGGTCGGATGCACTGCTGGAACATGGCGACCCGTGGAGGAGTTCACCGGGCCAACTGGCATTGCGACCGCACAATCCTGCCCCCCCAACCGTATCACCAAGGTCATTCCCGCAGTGGCCTGTATCGCACTGGATGACCATAAGTATGAGTTTGATTTCGGCGTCAATCTGTCCGGCTGGTTCCGCCTGCGCCTGCCACAATTGGAAGCCGGCAAGACGGTGACCATGTATTATGCCGACAAGCGGTTTCAGACCATCGAGGGAGATGACACACCGGCGGGCAAGGTCAAGCCGGCCCAGGATCCGAAAAAGATCGAAACGGCCAAAGGGCCGGCCTACTACCAGACCCTCAATCAGCAGACAGACTTTATCTCGGCCGGAAAGCCCGGCGAAGAGTTTTGCAACAAATTCAACTACGTCGGTTTCCGCTACGTCATCGTGCAAGGGTTGCCGGTCAAGCCGGCGCTCGGCGATGCCCAGGCGCTGTTCATCGAATCGGACCTCGAACCGGTTGGGTCCTTTGAATGTTCCAACGATCTATTCAATCGCATCCACCAAGTCAACCTGTGGACGCTCCGCTGCCTGAATCTCGGCGGCTACATGGTGGATTGTCCCCACCGCGAGCGGATGGGCTATGGTGATGGCCAGAACGGAATCGACTCGCATGTTATGAACATGGACTCATCGGCCTTTTACGGGAAGTGGGCCGTTGACTGGCTGGATGCGCAGGATCCGGTCACTGGCAAGTCCGCTCAGTATTCGCCGCCGAACCACGGAGATCCAAGCTGCTGGTTTCCCTGGGGCGGCATGGTGGATGTGATGCCTTGGAAATCCTATCTCTACTACGGGGACCGCAGGCTCCTTGAACGCGCCTACGAACCGATGGTTCGTTATCCCACCGTGTATCTTGAGAGCTTCTACCCTGGAGGCGGCATTCATCGGGAAGGTGGCGATGGCGGATGTGACTGGGTTGCTCCCGGCATCGGCATGACTGCCCCGCCGGGAACGGAACTTTTCATCAACTGCTATCGCGTGTATCTCATGGATTTGCTGGCCAAGTCGGCGGAAGTTCTTGGCCGGACTGATGAGGCGAAGCACCACCGGACCAAGATCCAGGAACTTAAAGCGCTCATCCACTCCACTTACTATAACAAGAATGAGAAACTTTACGACAGCGACAGGCAGTTGAGTCAGGCTGTGCCATTGTTGATGGACGTTGTCCCGGAGGATTTGCGTGGAACCATCCTGAAGCAACTTGAAGACATCATCCTGGTCAAGAACAAGGGGCATCTGGATACCGGCATGCTTGGCACCTATTTCCTGCTCCAATATCTCATGGAATCTGGCCGCAACGATCTGGCCTACACCATCATCAACCAGCAGGATTTCCCGGGCTGGGGTTACATGCTGTCGCAGGGAGCGACCACCTTCTGGGAACAGTGGAACGGATCCTGGTCCCAAATCCACTCCTGCTACGTCAGCCCGGGAAGCTGGTTCTATCAGGGCCCGGCCGGCATCCGCCCGGATGAAACTGGCCCCGGCTTCAAGAAGATCATCATCAAACCTGCGGTGGTCGGTGATTTGACGTGGGTCAAGTGTAGTTACAACTCGATTCACGGTCGCATTGTCAGTAATTGGCAACGTGAGGGCGATCAATTAACCATTACCGTCACGATACCCATCAACACCACGGCGACGGTGTATGTCCCAGCCAAGGACGCTGCCGGAGTGACCGAGTCTAACAAAGCCGCGGCCAAGGCCGCTGGCGTCAAGTTCCTGAAAATGGAAAACAGCGCCGCCGTCTATGCGGTGGGTTCCGGCACCTATCGTTTCCAATCCACTTTCCTGGAAACCACCAACTAACATAGTCACCACACATGACAAGGAATTTGCCACTCCTCGCCGGCGCTTTGCTCGCCGGCTTCATGACTCAGACCATTGCCCAGAATCCTGAACAAGTTTCGGTCAAGCCCGAGGTGCTCGAAAAACTCGGGCGGCATGGAGTTGACAGGATTGCGTTTGTCAAACGCTGCACTTACGACGCTAACCACTATTACACCGATCATATCAACAGCTCCTGGAGGCCGGGTGGCAACCTTTGCATTCTCAATCCAAAAACGGGCACGATCCAGGAGCTCGTACCGCAATTGAAAGGCGGGGTGTTCGAGCGGTTTGACGTTTCTTTTGACGCCCAGCGACTGGTCTTTGCGTGGAAGGCAGGACCGAACCTCGGCTACCGCATCTATGAGGTCAATACTGATGGCACAGGCCTTCGCCAGCTCACGTTCCCGCCCCCGGACGAAGCAGAACTGATCAAGAAGTATCGCAACGGCTACCATCACGGCACCGATGACATGCAGCCGTGCTATTTGCCCGATGGGGGCATTGTTTTCATCTCCACCCGCTGTCAGTACGGCATCCTGTGTGACCCGCCGGACATCTTCACGGTCACGGTGCTCTATCGCATGGATGCGGACGGCAAGAACATGCACAAGCTGAGCAATAGTTCCGCCAGCGAAGCGTCGCCGGCCATGCTGCCCGACGGGCGCATCATGTACACCCGCTGGGAATACGTGGACAAAGGCACCTTCAGCGTCAAATGCCTGTGGGCCATGAAGCCTGACGGCACCGCCTCAGCGGAAATCTATGGCAACGATATTGCACTGCCGCCAACCTTCATTTATGGCCGTGCCATTCCCGGCGCAGCTAACAAATACGTGATGCTGGGGACGCCGCACAGCAGTCCGAATACCATTGGAACGGTGATCCGCATGGACATGGCGAAGAACATCCTCACCCGCGAGCCCATGACTTACATGACGCCTGATGTGGATATTAGAGAGGAACGGGGCTACTCATTCAAAACCGCCAGCGGGGATTGGAACTTTGATCTTGAGGGCAAGGGGCGGCTGTTCAAGTACCCTTATCCGCTTTCCGAACATCTGTTCATGGTGGCGCACAAGCCCGCTGGCCCGCGATGGGCGGACCCGAAGGCTTATGGACTCTATCTGTTGAACGAAAAAGGCGAGGTTGAAAATATCTATACCGATCCGGAGGTTTCCTGTTGGCTTCCGTATCCGCTCCAGCCGCGTCCAACGCCGCCCATCCTTTCCTCGTCGCGCGACGCCAAACTGGCCGAGGCGAAACAAGCTGCCTGCGTGGGCACCGACCTATATTCCAGCTTGGAGGATGTTCCGCGTGGGACCATCAAACACATCCGGATTCTTGAACAGATCCCACGGCCCTGGGCCGTACGCCACCCATGGGCCGGGGACGAGTTCGACCAGCAATATTCCTGCATCAGCAAGCACACTCATCTCGGGCTCAAGGTCCAGCACGGGGTAGTGCCGGTTGAAGATGACGGTTCGGCCTACTTCGTGGTTCCGGCCGAGGCCAATATATTTCCCCAGGTGCTGGATGAGAATTACATGGCGATGCAAACCGAGCGCACCTTCGTGAACTATATGCCGGGGGAAGTTAGAAGCTGTGTGGGTTGTCACGAAACTCCCTCCGGCGTGACCCGTTACGACGCCTCCGCGCGCTTGAAGAAGGCACTCAAGCGTCCGCCATCCATTCCCGGTCCGCAGCCGGGAGAGAAGGACGGTCAGCGTGCGTTGGATTACGCGCACGATGTCCAGCCCGTCTTTGACAAATACTGCCAGAAGTGTCACAGCGGCGCGGAACCCAAGGGGAATCTGAATCTGAGCGGCGAGCTGACGGAGTTGTTCAACATATCCTACGAAACCCTGCTTCCCTCCGATTTCGAGCGTCGCTACAGTTTGCTCGGGCTGATCATCGCGGAGAATGTTCCCAAGACCGGCAACGTGGACTACCTTCCGGCCAAATCGCTCGGTTCGCACACCAGCGTAATGGTAGCGATGCTCAGCAAGGGCAAGGTCAAACTGGCCGATCCCAAGAAAGCGGAACGCGCCGCCAAGCTCGCCGATGTCCACAAGGACCTCCAGCTGGCACCGGAGGAATTGCTGAAGATCACCAACTGGATCGACACCAATGGCCAGTACTACGGCACCTACTGGGGCCGCAAAAATCTGAAATACAAGGACCACCCGCAGTTCCGTATCTACTCGACATTTGAAACGGCCACCTCCATGACCTCGCCAGTGCCCGAAGAGCAGAGATAGGCCCAATAGACACTTTTACCAGTACCGTTTTGATTCATACAGATAAGCAGACAGAAACAATATGAAAAACAGACTCGTTATGTTGTGCGGGATCACCGCCATGTTGCTGACACCGCTGGCAATTGGCCAGGTGGCCCAGCCTGCCACGCCTGCCAGCCAGGTGCTGTGGTATGACAATCCGGCGCAAAACTGGGAGGCGGAAGCACTGCCCATCGGCAACGGCCGGCTGGGCGCGATGATCTTCGGCGCGGCCGACAAGGAAACCATTCAAATCAACGAGGACAGCCTCTGGCTGGGCAATGAAAAAGATACGGGCATGTATCAGAATCTCGGCGAGTTCGAGGTGGCGTTGCCGCGGGCCAAGCCCGTGACGAACTACCGGCGCGAACTCGATATCAGCCGGGCGGTGCATACGGTGACCTATACGAGTGACGGGGTTACTTTCCGCCGCGAGGCGTTTGCCAGCTTTCCCGACCAGGTCATGGTGTTCCGCTTCACCGCCGACAAGCCGGGGAGCCACAGCGGCACGCTCACCTTCAAGGATGGGCACGATGCCAAACCCGTGATCGCACCTAACAGGCTCACAGCAACGGGCATATTGCAGAACGGCCTGCAATATGAGTCACAAATCCTGGTCATCAACGACGGCGGCACACTGGCCGCGACGCCCGCGGGCATCACATTCCAGAACGTCACCAGCCTGACGCTCATGGCCGGCGCCGGCACGGATTACCTGAACCAGCGCGACAAAGGCTGGCGGACCGGCGAAGCGCCGCACCGGAAGGTGACAGAGCAGCTTGATAGGGCTGCCAAACGCACGTACGCCGCGCTGCTGGCGGAGCACCTCAAGGACTATCAGGAGCTGTTCAACCGGGTGCGACTGGACACCGGTAAGACCGACGCTGCCATCGCGGCTCTGCCGACCTCCAAGCGGCTGGACAATTACAAGCAAGCCAACGTGAAGGATCTGGAATTGGAAGTGCTGCTCTACCAGCATGCGCGCTACCTGATGATCAGTTCGTCGCGCGACCGCCTGCCCGCCAACCTGCAGGGTTTGTGGAACAACAACAACAATCCCCCGTGGCGTTCGGACTATCATACGGACGTCAATGTGCAGATGAATTACTGGTTTGTCGACCAGGCGAATCTATCGGAATGCTTCCGCCCGCTGGCCGAGTGGTTGTATTCCGTGATCCCGGTGCGACGCGACGACACCAAGAGGGAATTCGGCACCAAGCGAGGCTGGATGACGCGGTCGGAAAACGGTGTTTTCGGCGGGGCATCATATATTTGGGTTCCCGGCGACGCAGCCTGGGTGGCGCAGAACATCTGGGACCACTATGCGTTCACTCTGGACAAGGAATACCTCCGAACAAGGGCCTACCCGATCATCAAGGAGCTGTGTGAATTCTGGGAAGATTCCCTGAAGGAAGGACCGGGCGGCAAGCTCATCAGCCCCGAGAGCGTCTCTCCTGAGCATGGCCCTAAAGCGCAAGGCAACTCGTATGAGCAACAACTGGTTTATGACCTCTTCACCAACTATATCGAGGCCTCCCAGGCACTCAACGTGGATGCCGAGTACCGGAAGAAAATCATGGCGCTGCGCGACCGTCTGCTAGGCCCGCAAATCGGCAAGTGGGGCCAGCTTCAGGAATGGATGGCGGACCTTGACGATCCGAAGGAAGACCACCGGCATCTCTCGCACCTCATCGCGGTCCATCCCGGCCGCCAGATTTCGCCCTTGACCACACCCAAATTCGCCGAGGCGGCCAAAGTCTCGATGAATGCCCGTGGCGACGGCGCCAATGGCTGGAGCCGTGCGTGGAAAATCTCGATCTGGGCCCGCCTGCACGATGGCAATCGCAGCTATAAGATCCTCAACGGCATGGTGAGGGGGCAGTTTACGCAGAATCTATTTGATCAATGTCCGCCGTTCCAGATCGACGGCAATTTCGGCTATGCGGCGGGCGTGTGCGAAATGCTCGTCCAGTCACACATGGGCTTCATCCACCTGTTGCCGGCCTTGCCGGACGCCTGGCCCACCGGCTCGGTCAAGGGCCTGCGCGCCCGCGGCGGCTTCGAGGTGGATATGGCGTGGGCGGACTGCAAGCTGACCTCGGTGACCGTGCGCAGTCTAACCGGCAAGGCCTGCCAAGTACGCTACGGTGGAAAAACCGCGGAGCAGACGATGAAACCGGGGACTGTGATCCGCCTCAGAGGCGATCTGTCACGCTATTGAAGCAAACTAAAAAAGGGAAAAGAGAATATCGCAATGACGAGACAACTCATAATGTTGTGGGGGATTGCGGTCGTGTTGTTAACACTGCAGGCAGTGTCGGCGGAAACCAACATGGTTCTGGACTTGCCGCTTGAGCGACAGGTGATCCAGCGGAATGCGCAGGAATGGGCTGAGGTCAAGGTGGCGGGAGCCGTCCCCGCCGATGCGACCCTGGTCGAAGCAAGAGCTGAGTTAGGCGCCGGATTGCGTGGGCAGGCTATTTATTGGACAGTGGTGGCACAGGGTGCGCAGATCAAGGATGGCAAGTTCAATGGCAGTATCAAGCTGGCAACCGGCGGCTGGTATACACTGAAGGTGCGGTTCCGGAAATCAGCCGCTGAACCGACGGTGCTGGGCGAGTCTTCGGTCGGACAGGTCGGTGTCGGAGATGTCTATATCACGGCCGGTCAATCCAATTCGGTCAACTACGGCCACCCACGACAGAAATCGGCCGAGACGCTGTCGGTTTACTTTGACGGCAAGCAATTCACTCCGGCCGCCGACCCGATTCTCGATGCCTGCGGTGATGGCGGCACGCCGTGGCCGATTCTTGGCGACATGTTGTCGCGGACAACCCGGGCACCGGTCTGCTTCCGCTCTGCCACCATCAACTGGGTGCGGGTGCGTGAATGGGTGCCGGGCCACGGATCGGGCAATATCGAGCGGGTTGGTGGAACGGGCGAAATGGTTCGGCCCCGCCGGGATTCGTGCTGTGCTGTGGGTGCAGGGCGAAGCCGATACGGGCCGCACGGATTTTACCCCGGCAGAAGAGTATGAAAAGGAAGCCACGGCGATGATTGAATTCAGTCGCAAGCAGTTGGGTTGGCCGCTCGACTGGTTTGTGGCCGGCACTTGTTATTGTCCGCCCCAGGGAGAACAGGATTGGAAGGAGGGCATGGCCGCCACGACCCGCGCCCAGAAAGCGCTGTGGGATAAAGGGATCGCTTGCCGTGGACCGGACACCAACGATCTCGTCGGCAGCGGCGACTACCGCCATGACGGCATTCATTTCGGGCCACGCGGGCTACTGGTACATGCCGAACGGTGGTATGCGGCATTAAGCGCCCATTATCAGTTCGCGAATCCGGTAACAACCCAGGCAAAATAATGTCGGCAAATAACAAGTAACATTTGGAAGGAAGAAGAAATGAAACGTGTGAAGAATGTGTTATCCGGGGTTGCGATTTTGATGGTCGTTTCCCGGGTTTACGGGGCGTCAGTGTCCGACGGTGAACCGATCGTCGGCCGACACTCATTTGTCATCAACGGGCCGGCCGGCGGGGCGAGCGGGGGTATGGCCAGCGGACCGGTCATGGGCAATGGCGATGTGGGCATTATGCTGTCTGGCCCGGCGGATGCCCTGACCTTCTATATCGGCAAGAACGACTCCTGGAGTTCGTTTTTGTCTGGAATACGGGACGCGTCGGTTCTAACGGTGGGACGGATGCGGATCATGACGCCGGCCTTGCAGGGCGCGACCTTGAAGACCACGGTTGATATGCAGCATGCGGAACTCCGCGGCGAATACGCCAAGGCCGACGCCGCGCTCGCCTCACGCTCCTGGGTTGATGCCAACCGCAATCTCCTCTGCGTCGAACTGGCTAACAAGGGAACCGTCCCGCTGGCCATGACGTTGCAGAATATCACCGCACGCAATGATGCCGACACCAAGGCCATCGCGCGGACTTCCGATCCTGGCGCCCCGTTTCTCTTTGACCCGGATGCTCCCCATTCTGCTCCCGACAGCCGCAAGATCGCTGTCGCCACCCGCATCCTCGGCAACGCCGACGCCAGCCGTTTCACGCTGGAACCCGGCAAGACGGTTGTCGTCGCTGCCGCCATTTTGAGCGATCTCGATTGCCAGGGCCGGGATCCTCTGGCCGCAGCCAAGTCGTTGACCGCCGCGTTGACACCCGGCAAGATTGCAGAATACGGTGCTATGCATCGTCAATGGTGGCAGATCTTCTGGAGCAGGTCCTTCATCGAGATTCCGGACAAGGTCCTCGAACAGCATTGGTATTCAGCGTTGTATATTATGGCCTCGTGCAGCCGCGCGGGCAAGGTCGCTCCCGGACTCTGGGGCAACTGGATTACCACTGATGCGCCCGGCTGGCACGGCGATTTCCACCTCAACTACAATTTTCAGGCACCCTTCTACGGACTGTATGCCGCCAACCATCCCGAGACCACCCTGCCGTTCTATGACGCCATGAACCAGGCCATCCCGTTAGGTAGGCGTTGCGCCGAACGGGCGGGCTGGAAGGGGATTCATTTTCCGGTATCCATGGGTCCCTGGGGCTTGTGTCCTGAAGGCGAAGCCAGGGACTGGGGGCAGCGCAGCAATGCCGCTTATTGCGCGCTCAACTTCATCTGGTACTACCAGTACACACAGGATAAGGATTGGCTGAAAAACTCTGGCTACAACTACCTGCGCGAAGTCGCTGATTTCTGGGAGAACTATCTGAAATTCGAGAACGGCCGTTACGTGATTTACAACGATTCGATGCATGAGGGGAGCGGCGAAGATATGAACCCGCTTCTCTCGCTCGGGCTGGTGCGGACGTTGTTCAAGAACATGCTGGTGATGAGCTCGGATCTGGGCGTGGACGAGAACCGGCGCGCAAAGTGGCAGGACATTTTCGAAAAGATCAGCACCTTTCCGACCCAGGAGCGCAATGGCAAGACGGTCTTTCGCTACACGGAGAAGGGCATGGACTGGTGCAATGACAACACATTGGGCATCCAGCATATCTTCCCGGCCGGCGCGATCGGCCTTGATAGCGATCCGAAGTTGCTGGGGATAAGCCGCAACATGGTGGATGCGATGGCCCGCTGGGAAGATGCTAATGGCAGTTCTTCATGGTACACCTTCTGTGCGCGTGTCGGCTATGATCCGAAAACAATGCTCGCCCGCATGCGACAGATGACCGACCATAACTCCATGCCCAACAAGTTGCTGGCTTTTGGCGGTGGTGGAATTGAGAACGTCGCGGGATTCCATGGCATCACCGAAATGCTACTGCAAAGCCATGATGGTGTGCTGCGTCTCTTTCCCTGCTGGGCGAGAGATCAAGATGCCCGGTTCGGCGGTTTGCGGACGGTAGGCGCGTTTCTGGTCTCGGCGGAAATGAAGAACGGCGTCGTGTCGGAAGTGAAGATCGTCAGCGAGAAGGGCAGGGATTGCACCGTGGTCAATCCAGGGCCCGGCAGGAAAGTGATTCTTGTCAGAAATGGCAGGATGCCGGGTTCTTCTACTGAAACCATTCAGAGTGAGCGTTTCACTTTCAGTACAAAGGTGAATGAAACAATCGAACTCAGCCCCGGGGAATAGGTGAAATAAACGGAGCAAATGACCATGATTTCAAAACAGCGAATGAAAACAGCGATAAGTCTAAAAAGAGCAGTTGGAACCGCTTGCTAATGCGGTAACACTCTGTAAGCCTGTGGGATGCCCTTACAAATCGCTCCCATGCCGGCTCCCCTTTCAGGTGAGACATTGTTACCCACTCCCAGCGCCGCCCAGCCGCTGCCCGATCATCTCCGGCTCGATACCTGCGGCGGGCGCGTCCGGGTGGAATGGGGTCCCCACGCCCCCGTCACACCCCTCGGGCAGTTGGTGTTCTTCACCCAGTTTCTCGAAACCAGCGGGCGCTTCGATCTCTGGGTCAAAGACTGCCCCTGGTCTTACACCAGTCCCAACGCCCCCGCCGTGCGCGACGTCTGCGGCACCGTGCTGCTGAGCGTGCTGGCCGGGCACTACCGTTATGCCCACCTCTCCGCCTTGCGCGGGGATCGCGTCAACGCGCCGCTGCTGGGCATGCGCCAGGTGGTCAGTGAAGATTCGCTGCGCCGCGCCCGCGCCAAAGGCCACGGGGAGGCCGCG
Organism: uncultured Verrucomicrobiota bacterium; assembly: GCA_903847485.1. GTDB lineage: Bacteria > Verrucomicrobiota > Verrucomicrobiia > Limisphaerales > JAJXZI01 > CAINDV01. The sequence goes on along the minus strand of CAINDV010000628.1, from coordinate 360 downwards.
GTCGAAGCCGCGGTGGCCGCCTGGCTGCAGCACCACCTGCGGGAAAGCTACGGTCCCCTCTTGAGTGTGCCGTGGATTCTGGACATCGACTCGACCATCAAAACCATCTACGGCCACCAGGAGGGCGCCGAAGTGGGTTACCACCCACACAAACGCGGCCGTCCTGCCCACGTCTGTCACACTTACCTGATGGGCGGCACCCGGGTGGTCCTGGACGTGGAAGTGCCGCCTGGCAAACAGACCGCCGCGCCCCACGCCCTGCCCGGCCTGTGGCGGCTGTGGGCGACGTTGCCCGCCGCCGCCCGCCCGTATCTGGTGCGGGGCGATTGCGCTTTCGGCCAGAAGGCGTCCTGGTGGCGG
>CAINDV010000627.1 GCA_903847485.1 uncultured Verrucomicrobiota bacterium | reverse complement strand
GGTGTCCGATCATCACCGGGACAAGCGCGGGAAACTACGGTCGGTGCGGGCATTGCGCGGCATTGATTCCAAGGTGAACCTGAACAAAAGGCTTTGGGGTCTGGCCGAGCAGATGCTTCAACCGGCGGCGCTCGAACCTACGGAAGTAGTGTCACTCCCGGCGTGAACGCGAGGTTAGGCAAGTAAGGTTACGTGGCTTTCGAGGATTGTGCCAATCAAACAACCCTCCACCTCTCCGCTCTCCGCAGACACTCTCCAGCCAGCCTTGTACCAACTCAGTTGCGCGCCCCGTTACGTTCCAGCCACTCCCGCACCGCTTGGGCGACGATGTCCTGCTGCGTGCAGGGCGGCTCGCCGCGCAACTTGCGCTCCATCGCTGCGCGCAGGCGTGCCGAGGGCAATTCGGCCGGTAGACGAAAGGTCATTGAGACAGGCGCGCGGCGTTCCGCCGGCAACGGCGAATGACTGAAAGCCAAGGCGCGTGGCTCAGGAGCGGCCGTCGCCGTGGCGACCAGCGGGAGACTGGCACGCGAGTCGGGGGCGAGTTCCGGCGGCGGGGTGGAAGCTACGGCGTTCCCCGCCGCGCCCGCCGCAACGAACGCCGCCGCCGCCGCGCTGAGATTAACTGAGTGCAACGCCTGACTCATGGTTCGCTTCGGATTCATGGATGTGTAACTCCTCAAACAGTCGTGTGATTTCCTCCGTCGCCGCGGCCCCGCGCAGCCCCAGGCGCCAGACCAAGGTTCCCTGCCCGGCGGCATCCGCGAAGGCTTGGCGCAGCCGTAATCCGCCGAGCGCCGGCACGCCGAGCGCTTGGACCGCCGCCAAGAGTTCCTGGGTTAGTCGGTATTGCACCTGGAGCTTGTTGGGCACTAATACCGCCCGCGGCGCGCCGCCCCGGATGCGTTGCGCCTGCTCGACCACGCGAATGGCCTCCTGCAACGCGCGCAAGTCGAGCACCGAGGGACCGCACGGCAATAAGGCTAAGTGGGCCACGAGTAAGACGGCGCGAGTGACTTCCGACAGGCCGGCCGGCCCATCAATCACCAGCGTGTCGAACTGTGCTGCCAGCCGCGGCACTTGGTCGAGGATTTCATCCGGCGTCTGGAGTCGGGAGATGGGAATGTCCGGCTCGGCTTCATGCAGCCAGAGTGACGAGGCACCTTGCGCATCGGCATCCACTAATGCCGTGCGTCGGCCCCGCTCATGACACCAAGCCGCCAGATGCACGGCCACGGTGGACTTACCCACGCCCCCTTTCGAGTTCGTCAACGCGATGATGCTGCCCATGCCTGCCCTCCCTGAAGCTGTAAGCCACTGACTTACTGGTATGCTTGTTTGCTGGCTAACCTGCCAGCTTACTTACTAACTAACATACCAGCTTGCTGGCACGCAAGAGGTCAAACGGGTAAGCCAACAAGCTGCTTTGCTTGCTTACAAGCTTGTTGGCCCGCTCATTGACTCTGCTCGTGACCGTGGTCCTGACTCTGGCTTGGCTGCGAGGGTGTCTGCTCCGGGGTTTGCGACGGCTCCGGTGAGGGGGACGGCGAGGGGCTTTCCGCCAGACCCTTTGTGGCGTCAGCCGTATGGGTTTGCGCCCACTGCTTTTCCAGGGCGGCATCCACGGCGCGTCTTTCCTTGTCCGTTACGGGGTGCTGCCTGGCCCAGGCCTGCCGCAATTGCTGGCCCAGCGCGCGCAGTTTTTCTTCAGCACTGTGATTCGGTTTAGACATGGCTCAGGGCTCCTTCCTTGCCTAACAGTTCTTGGGCACGTTCCAGACAGCGGTGGATCTTCATGCGCGCGGTGTCGTAAGCCATGAGATATAGGTTTGCAATCTCCTGGTAACCCAAGCCCAGCACGTAGTGAAACCACAACAGATCGCGGCAGGGCGGCACGCCAAATTCCAGCAGCTTCAAGGCGTCCTCCAGATCCAGGCGCACCCCGTCCGGCAACGACTCCTCCGCC
>CAINDV010000626.1 GCA_903847485.1 uncultured Verrucomicrobiota bacterium | reverse complement strand
CGTCTCGCGTAGCAACGTACCGGTCGAGCCGAAGGTTTCCTCTAACGCCGACACCGTGGTCCAGCCAAGCTCCGCGAACAACCCGATGGCGGGCTGCTCGACAAGCTGGTCTTCGGTGTACGCGTGGGCGCTCATGAGCGGGCAATGAACCAATCCAATGAACACACAGCGATTGATTCGACCCCGTTCGTGTCAAAAGGAAACCCTCTGAAATTCAGGGGTTCACGCCGTTTTCCCCGCTTTTGACGCACGCTGCTTTTGACAAAACTGGGCTGATTCGGGGTCGTTTTGTTCAAACACCTCTGCGGCGACTGACAGGACGCAAAGCCCCTTCCCATCAAATACCCATCAAATACGCGCCAGCCTTTGTTTTCAGGTGTTTGCAGTGCCTTGACCGCGTTCCAAGCCGTGGTTTCTCGTCCCGCCATCAAATACCCATCAAATACCCAAACGCTTGGCTTTCCGGCCCTGGACCGAGGGCTGGCGCTCATCGGGGTCTCCCGCGTCAAAGAACTATGCCCAGTAAGGCACATACCTCATCAATTTGTTGGCCGCGTTCTCATCCACGGGCCGAATCTTCTTCGCGACGAAAGCCTCGGCCAAAAGGCGTGAGGCCGTTGCGGCGTTCTTCTTCTCGATCTTGAATCGTTCCCGGATGGATTCGTTATTCGTGATCTGGTTCGTCACAAACCGCAGGCAGCAATGCTGGTAAACCGCGTGAATCCGTTCGTCCGGCGTGAGATCCTTGAGCGCCTTGTAGCGCGACAGCACGACTGTGGTGTGGCGGCTCCCGAGCCGACACTGATACGGCGGCAATTGATGCAACTCGATTTCCGTCACCACGGCATCCATCCCATGCCCACGTTCCTCGCAAATGCCGAGCTGCCGGAGCGCGTCGGCGAATTTCTCATTTCTCGACTGGTTCTCGTCAATGAACCGATCCACCGGCAGCATCGGCAATCCGGGATTCGTCACTTCCACGCGGTCGTCATAAATCTCCACCGTAATGCCCGTGCCCCGCTCCGTCAGGTCTTGATGCACGATGGCGTTGCCCACGATCTCGCGGATCGCCTTCTTCGGATAGGCGTGGGTCGTTTTGCGCAACGCCGACGCGATTTCCTCGCTGGCGGGAAGCAGATCGTAAACAAAATCAATCAACACCGCGAACCCCGCCGCGTAACCCCTCTGGTCCGTCACATCCTTGCCGTCCTTCACCTTGAGCTTCGACACCCCGTCATAGGCAATCACCCGCACGCATTTCCGCGCCAGCATTTCAAAATCACCCAGCTTCTTTGCAAAGAGGAGCGCCCCCATGTTCGTGATGGTGTAACTCGCGCCCTCCCGGCGCAGGAATCCCTTGGCGATGAATACCTCCAGCATTTCCTTGCGCGTCGAAGGCAGCGGACGCTTCCGCAGGTCGTAATAGCTCTGCACATCCAGCAGCGTCACCACTTCTTCTTCCCCGAGGCCGGACTTGGCGGCCTGGTCCACAAACTCCGGCTGGCCCTCCGCGACGATGCGCTTGAGCTGGTCGGGCGACATCGCCACCAGTTCCTCACCAGCCCGCATCCAGTAACGGCCTTCGTAATGCAGCGGATGCCCAATCGGGCGCGACGGAATCTCAAAGACCAGCACGCGACCGTCGGGATGCGCAATCTCCTGCCACATGACCTTGAGCTGAATGCGCTCATGAATGCCCGCCACGGTTTTCTCCGGCACATCAAACGCCTGCGTGCCCACCACCTTGCGTGGCGCTTTGTCCGTCACGCCGAGAATCATCTTCCCGCCCCCCTCGTTCGCCAGCGCCACGCAATACGCCACCAGCTTTTCAAAGTGGAAGTTGTTCTTGGCCTCCTTGAATTCGACATGCTCGCCCTCGGAGCGGGTGGTCAGCAATGCGTTGAGTTCAGCGACGGTCATAATTTTACAGGATGTTGCACGGCTTTCTGTGCCGGTGCGAGCGCGGGATTGAGCCGCTCCAACGCCGCGCGCAACCGGGACACCAACACCACCTCGCCCTTCGTCTCGCGCCCGAGCAAACCAGCGTCACGCGGCTCGCCGGCCACGCCGGCATTGGGAGGTGGGCCTGCCACGGCCCAGCCAAACTCCGCGAACAACCCGATGGCGGGCTGCTCGACAAGCTGGTCTTCGGTGTATGCGTGGGCGCTCATCTCTGCTGATAACGCCAACGCTCGGCGACAGTCTTGAGTTGGTCTGGCGACATCGGGTCGTTCTGCCAGCCGGCATCGAAATCAATGTCATGCGACCTAGGCAGTTGGTTTGGCTCAAGTGAGCGAACAAGTATTCGAGAAGGAAGCATCGCTGCCTGCCCAACGAAAATCGCTTCCTGCCGCCGCAATCCCGATAGCATCTTGGTCAACCCAGCCATTGAGTCTGGCAAGATGGAACGAACGTGTTCGCGGTCTGCATCGTTCGTGATGCGAAGCACCACCCAACTGTTGCACTGCGAGAGAACAGTCGCTTCAACCTCGCTTGGACGTTGCGAGACTAGGAGCAGCCCAAGCCCGTATTTGCGGCCTTCCTTCGCAATCCGGCGCACTGCATCTTGAGCTGCCTCGTATTGCGCTGCGCCGACATTGGGCACGTAGCGATGCGCCTCCTCGCAGACCAACAGCACGGGACTGGCCTCTCTTTCCGTTGGGGTTTGCCAGACCTTCAGCAGGAAAAGTGTTCGTGCAATCGCCGCGCTTGCAGTCCCGGCCACTTCGTTTGGAACGCCCGACAAATCGACGATTCGCAACGGCTGCGCGCCGCCCAGCAATTGGCCGAGAACGGTTGGTAGAGGGTCAGTCAATCCGTCCCACGGCTTCATCATGAATTGAGCGCGGCCATCCTTGAGTAATGAATCCAACTTTCTCAGGACCTTGTTGTAATCTTCGTGGTCCTTCTTGTTGCTGTTGTTTGGGCGTTGGGCGTTCACCGCGCCAACGAAACCAACATCGTAACTTGCGCCGTTCAATTTTCCGAACTCGTCTAAACCAGTGGGGTCGCCAAGCAGGTAGGGCACAGGTGCGTCAACCGTCAGTTTCGTGATGTCCAGTCCTTGAATCTTCTCAGCACCCGCGCGACGCGCTGCGAGCAAGGCGTTCTTCACGATATTGGACTGCGACGTCGCGGCGTATTCTGTTTTACCGATGAACAGGGCAATCGATTCATCCAAATTGAGCATCCAGTAAGGCAGAGACAACGTGCCTTCATCGGTTGAGAGACGCTTGTGATTCTGGAAAGCGCTTCCGTATTCGTTGTGCGGGTCGAGAATAATTATTGTTGGCTGCCATTTGGGATGGGGAGCGGTTGCCCCGCGTTCGAGAACGCTGTGGAGTATCGCTGCGACTGTCCCTGATTTTCCTGCACCCGTTGAACCAAGGATTGCGGTGTGCTTGCCGAGCAACTCATTCATTTCGGCGTAACAGGGTGTTCCGCCCGAGCCGACGTGTTCCCCAAGACGAACTGTCTTTCCTTTTCCTTGGCCGTAGATGTGGCGGAGTTCGGATTTCGGGGTCAGATAGACCGTCTGCTGCGGGAGAGGATAGGTGGCGACACCGCGCTCAAACTTCAGCGTCCACTTCGGCGGTGTGGCCGCCGAGTCGAGAACCCATTCACCTTCGCCGAAAAGGTCGGCTTCGACGATGCGCTCGTCGCCAGAAGCCTGCGGCGTGATTCCGCGTTCCGCCTCGTATTCCGCCTTCATGCGTAGGCGGCCCACAAAAGCGAAGATGAGACGCCGGCCAAAGTGGATTTTGACGATAGAACCAAACTGACCAATCGGGTAAGTCTCGCCCGCATACACGCGGGAAAGCTCAGACAGCTTTGGCTCAAGCTCGGCAACGATGTGCGAACCGTCCACTTCGATAATCTTGCCGATGGCGAGATTGTCGATTGTGTCGTTTGGATTGCGTGGTTCTGCGCTCATCGTTCACCTCCAAGTAGCCGTGTGATGTTTTCAAACTTCCACCAGGGCAGGTCGGTCGAAGCTGCCCCAATGGTGTCCCCGTGCCAAAAGCCCCGCTTGCCGTAAATCAAAACTTGCTCACGGACGGATGCGTCGTCGTGCCACCGCTTCAACGTCCCATCGAGGGTTTCATCGGACCAGAACACCACCAGCGTCAGGTCTCTGGATTCTCGCAGGGCGCGGTCGAGTTCGAGGTTGATGTGTGAGTCGCAAAATTTGTAACCGCAGATTGCCAACACGCGCTGCGAACCGCCCCTGGGACGAAGAACCTCGCGGGCCAAGGTCGCAAGTTGGGCATAAGGGTCTAGTTGCGTCTCACGATACTTGGTTGACGCCGGCCAGATGACGATGCGCTGGTCGCTGACTGCCGTTCCGCTTATGGATTTCGGCACACGGCGCGGCAGGGTCTCATCCGGGAACTGACACCAGTTGATTGAGCCGTGGAGTTTCAAGACCCGTGCTGACAAACTATCATCCGAAAAAGTGTCGGCGTTCCACCAGCCTGTCACACCGCCATCAAGACCATCAGCGAAGCAGACCTTTTCCAGCGCCAGAGCGTCTTCGATGAGAGTGTCGTAGTTCAGCACCAAGTAATCTACGCGCTGATTGCCGACGGTTTTGCCTGGTCGAACCGGGCGATGCACCGCTTTCACAAACTTCCAGTGCGTTTCGATGGAAACGTCCTTATCAATCACCTTGGCGATGGCGCGTTTAATCTGCTCTGCCGCGTCGTGCAGCGATTTCGCGCTGTATGCTTTCCCCCCAAGCTCAATTTCCTGCTTCGTTGCGCTTCGGGCGGTGCGACGGTCCGCGATTGCAAGGAGGTCAACCAACTCGCTCAGGAAGTCCTCGATATTTGGGTATGTCGCACCGGCAAAGTTCGCCTGAATCGCGGTAAGAATTTCTTTGCTGGGTGCATCCAGTGCGGTGCTGGCCAGCGCCTCACTTGTCAGTTGCGCGGTGAGTGGCAGGCCAGCGCACTTGCTGCAACCCGCACCGAGCAGGAATGCACGACCGCTTTGCGTCATCAACTCTTCGAGTTTATCGACGGCGTCTTTATAGGGTTTTGCTTTCAGCGGTGAAAGGTCGTCAAGCGTGGGCATGGTTCTCCTTGGTTGTGAGTGAAATCTGGTCCGACAGCAGACGCGGCAGCAGCAGGTCGCGCGTCCGGCGGAGGTTTTGGATTGTGGTGTAGAGCTGAACGATGCGGCGCACCATCGGCTCGGCTACGGCGGCGAACCGCTGGCGCAGTTCTCGCGGTGGGCGGGCGAACTCCATCTTCGACGCCAGAACCGGACTGAGGTTTTGCTGGGCGACACCGTTGGAGAGTTGCTCAAGCTTCACCCGCATCTCCGGCTCGCGAAACATGCAGTAGGTCATCGCCCAGTCGAAGGCTTCCACGGGCGCGAGCTTGGATACGCGCTGGTTCAGCAGGAACGGGCCGTCATACACCAGACACACGCGGCCCACGTTGCCGGTCAGCGACAGCAGGATGTCGCCGTCTTTGAGCACACAATACGGCGGCAGGTTCGGGGGTAGTTCGCTCATCCGGCTATCGGACTCAGGATTGAATGCACCGTCCTGGACGTTTCTGATTGTGACTAAGCGATGTTCGCCGTCAGCGGTGAACGTCCCGCTCTTGAACGCGAAGCCGGACTTGAATTGAACCAAATCACCGAGCGCGCAAACCTCCGAGCCTTGGGGGATGTCGCCGAGGGGGGAGGCGACGCGCGGGTGCTTTTCGTGGCCGGGGAAGCGGAAGTGGACGAACCACTCGCGGTAGAGGGCGCGGGCCATCGCCT
>CAINDV010000625.1 GCA_903847485.1 uncultured Verrucomicrobiota bacterium | reverse complement strand
CCCCGGTCGGACAAATACCGTCCGCCCCTCAAAGATTCGGCCGGCTCGCCGCGAGCCGTTCGCGGCCCCGCCGGGCGCTCAGCCCCGCTGAAATCCCGTCACTCTTGAGCTCCTACAGAAACTGAGCAATCGAGCAGCCTCTAATCCAGTTGTTAAAAAGGCATCAAGTGAGCAGGTCCTCAAGTGCAAGTCACCGCGCTGCCGGGAGCCAATGAGGCACGGCCGTTTGGCTAAGAGCGTGTTTGAGAAGTTGCCCAACGGTAGGGCGAGGCTCCTGCCGAGCCTTTCGGAACCAGCGCGTGGCTGCGGCCGTCGAGGCTCGGCAGGAGCCTCGCCCTACCACGGCAGGCGTTCTCAAACAGGCTCTAAGGCTGGCGGAACGGCGTGGCGTCCGCCATAGCTCGCGTCTCCTAGTAAGCACCAAGGCGGGCCTGGCATCTGGCTTGGGCCAAGTCTCAAGGCGCAAACGGTGCCAGCAAGGGGATGAGTTCCTGCTCGTGCTGGCGGTAGAAACGGAAGTCGCTGTCGGTGGTGCATACGGTGGCCTCGGGATGCAGTTCCGCCAGGCGCACCACGCAGGCATCGGCGAAATCCATCGGGGCATCGGCGTAACGATCCAGCAGGGCGCCAATGGCGTCCAGTTCGTTGGTGAGCGAAACCGGTCGCAGGCGCACGCGCCGCACAAACTCGATGAACCGCGCGTGCGACACGGCTTCCTTGGCCGCCAGATGGCAGGCCTCAGCCAGGACGGCTTCGCAAACCAGGGAGCCGGGGGCGACCTCCCGGAACATCCGGCGCACCCAGGCGTGATGTTAATCGCGCGGGCACAGCCAGGCCACCAGAGGGCCGGCGTCGAGAATGACCCGCTTCATCGGCCAAAGTCGTCCAGGTGCGCCTTGTTGGTGGACAGGTCGGTGTGGGTGCCGTTGCCAATTCCCACGAGATCACCAGCCAAATCAGCAATGGAAGGCCCATCGTTTTCGCCCGACTCGGCAGCCGTCGGGCCGAGGATGGTCAGCAGCGCCCGGGCCTTGGCCGGCAGGATCTCGGCCTTGTGGGGCCGCACCTGCCCGTGGTCCAGTTCCACTTCCAGCGTTTGATAGCTCATGGCGAAACAGTATCCATCCTCAGGAGCGAAGCAAGCTTGCGGAGGCTCCGGCCAGAGCCGGGGCGTTCAGGCCAGGCTAAGTTGCGGAAGCGCAGAGGTGCAGCGCAGCGCCTTCCACTCGCCGCCGGGTTCCCGCTACACCAAAGTCAGGAACGTGGAAGTGTCGAGGAGGAAAGTGTCAGGCAGGGGCATGGGCGGAAGCACGCCGACTCGCCAGATAGTGTTCCGATTGGGCCTGCTCCCGGAGTCGGTCTTGGGCGCGGTCTTCCAGCAAGAGTTGGTGCATCCGACTGTCTGTGAACTTGCCGTCCAAGGCGTTGAGGGCTGCTTGTGCCATCGTGCGGTCAAAGGCGGGCGGCTCTGCTGGGGGCGTCGCGGCCAAAGCCGCTCTGTTCGTCAAATCAGCGGGGGCTTGCCGAGCTGCCTGGTTTTCGGGCGGCTGCGGCTCAGGCTGCTTGGTCACACGGCGGAGGTCGTGGCCTTCTTGAGTGGCAGCACCTCCTGCCGGATCAGGCGGCCGAGCTTGATCAGCTCGGGATCCTTGTGGACAACGATGGCGTTAACCCGAACCGCAGTTGCGACGACGAAAGCGTCGGCGAAAGAAACATTGTGGTCCGCTTTCCAGACGGCCGCCGAAGCACATAAAGCATCGTCGGAATGCACCCAGGCGATGGGCAGGTTTTTGAGATCGGCGATGATTTGCGCGGCCCGCGCGTGGCCAACGT
>CAINDV010000624.1 GCA_903847485.1 uncultured Verrucomicrobiota bacterium | reverse complement strand
CTTTACTGGGCGCAGTCGCCGCTGACCGGTTGGAAAATCGTGCTCAACATTTCCGAAGACACGATCCTCGGCCCGGTGCAGCAACTGACGCTGCGCTCCGCACTGATCGGGTTGGCGGGCCTGGTGGCGCTGGTGCTGGTGGTTTCCCTGATCGCGCAACGTCTGGCCCAGCCGCTCCTGGGTTTGACGCGCACCGCCACGGCCATCGAAGAAGGCAAGTTTCAGGAAGACATGCTGGGCCAGCTCCCGCAGCGCCGCGACGAACTGGGGGAACTCGCTCGCAGCTTCCAGAAAATGGCTCGCGAAATCCGTGTCCGCGAGCAGCGGTTGGCGGAGTGGAATCAAAACTTGGAACATACGGTCGCGGAACGCACGGCAGAGTTGACGGCGCACGCGGCTAAATTGGAAAAACTGAGCCGCGAGTCACAGGCGCGGGCCGCGCTGGAATCGAGCCTTTCAGCGCTCAACTCCAATCTGCGCGGCAATCTCGCCGTCACGCAGGTCGCGGAGCGCGGTCTGGCGGGCGCGATCGAGTTCCTGCGGGCGCCGATGGGGGCGCTGTTTGTCGCCGGGCCGGACGGGGAGTTCCATCGGCTTGCCGCGCACGCCTATCCGGATCGCGCCGACGTTCCCAAGTCCTTTGCCCCCGGCACCGGCATGGTCGGGCAAACCGCGCTGTCGCGGCAGCCGATGTTGAGCGAGCCGGGCACGGAAGCCCTGCGTGTGCATTTCGGATTTGGGGCCGTCCCTCCCGCCCAGATTGTCGCTTACCCGCTTATTGCCAACGAGGAGTCGGTCGGCGTTTTGGAACTTTGCCTCTTTGCCCCGTTGAGCGAAACGCAAACGCGCTGGCTGGCGAAAACGTCCGAGACCATAGCCAACGCGCTCCGCTTCGCGCGCGAAAGCGAAGAGCGGCAGCACGCGGAAGAACGCACCCGCCTCATCCTCGAATCCACCGCCGAGGGCATCTTCGGGCTGGACACGCAAGGCTGCATCACATTCGTCAACGAGGCGGCCTGCCGGCTCCTCGGTTTCGCCGCCGCCGAACTCATCGGCCAGCCCGAACACACACTGCTGCATCACCATCGGCCCGACGGCGGCGATTACCCGGCCGAGCAATGTCCGATGGCCGCCGCCTATCAGCGCGGGGCCACGAACCGGAGCGACGACGAATGCCTCTGGCGCAAGGACGGCACCGCCATGCCGGTGGAATATGGTGCCACGCCAATTCAGCAGCATGGCGCGATCATCGGTGCCGTCATCAGTTTCAGCGACATCACCGAACGCAAGCGCGCCGAGTCGGAACTGCGAGTAGCCAAGGCGAAGGCCGAGGAGGCCACGCAGATGAAGTCCATGTTCCTGGCGAACATGAGTCACGAAATCCGCACGCCGATGAACGCCATCATTGGCCTCTCCCATCTCGCGCTCAAAACTTCCCTCACACCGAAGCAGCGCGATTACGTTGCCAAGCTCCACAACGCCGGCACCTCGCTGCTGGCCATCATCAACGACATTCTCGACTTCTCGAAGATTGAGGCCGGCAAGCTTGAACTCGAAACCACCGATTTCCGGCTCGATGACGTCATCAGCTCCGTCACCACGCTTACCGCCCAGAAGGCGCACGAAAAGGGGCTGGAATTCCTGGCCCACGTCGCGCCCGGTCTCCCGGAGCAGTTGCTCGGCGACCCGCTCCGGCTCGGGCAGATTCTCACCAACTTCGTCAACAACGCCGTCAAATTCACCGAGCGCGGCGAAATCCGGCTGGAGATCGAGTTGCTCGAACGTACTGGCGAAAAGGTACAGCTTAAGTTTTCCGTCCGCGATACGGGCATGGGCATGACGCAAGAACAGGCGGCGAAGCTTTTCCAGCCGTTCTCGCAGGCGGACATGTCCACCACTCGCAAGCACGGCGGCACCGGTTTGGGCCTCACGATTTGCCGGCGGCTCGTCGAGTTGATGGGTGGGCAAATCTGGCTCGAAAGTGAGCCGGGCACTGGCAGCACGTTCTTGTTCACGATCTGGCTGGGAGTGGGTCAGGCCGTGGGCGCCGACGGGCGCGTGCCACCGCAGTTTCACCACCTCCGGGTGCTGGTCGTGGACGACAATTCAGCCGCGCGGGAAATCCTGGTGGAATCCCTCGAAACCGTCGCAGAGCGCGTGGATTCGGTCAGCTCCGGGCCGGAGGCGCTGGCGGCCATCAAGGAGCGCGACACCGACACGCCTTACGGGGTGGTGTTCAT
>CAINDV010000623.1 GCA_903847485.1 uncultured Verrucomicrobiota bacterium | reverse complement strand
GTAGCCCCACTTTCCCGATTCACCGAAGATCGGTTTCTCCGGCGTGTGCGGTGGCGGCGTCCAGTTGTGGCCGTAATCGGTCGAGGTCCGGAAGCCGACGAAGGGCCCGATCCACGGCCAGTTGAGGCGCGTTTTGCCGTAATAAACGCCATCGCCTGGCCCGAGGCAGTAAGTGCCGTAATACCACACGCCGTTATGGACGAGCGAGCCGCAGGGATAACGCCCGGGGTAAGGCGCGGCGGGCGAACTCTTGTCTAGCCCGATGCTGTAGGCGATGAGGTTGAGCGGGTCGTCCCCAAGAATCACGCCCTGACCGGTGGTGATGTGCACAGGATCAACCCACGATTGCGACCAGTCGGTGTAGCCGTCGAGGCGTTTGGTTTTTCCATCCGTCCACGGCGAATACAAAATGTCATTCTCGGCCCAGCTCGGATACCAAGTATCGCCATAGTGGAAACCGCTTTTGACGCCGAGAAAACGGATGGCATTGAATGCCTTGGAGCGTTCAAACGGGCAGCCTTCGGGGATCTTGCTCGGCCAGGTGAACGGATCAAACTTCAAAATGTCCGGCCTCAGGTCGGCGATCTGCGGCTTCGGCTCGGCACCTGGCAAGTGAGTCGCAAGCAGGACGGCGGAGAGGACAGACAGGAACGATTTGTTGGGCATGTTGTGCATGAGGCGTGATGGGATCACAATCATCCGATCAATCCGCCAGCTTCACGAAGGCGACGCCATCGGCGATGACATTGCCGTCAGTGGAGCGGGTTGAGAGAGTCACGGTGTTAGGTTTCCCCTTCTGGAACCGGAATTTCCCGATCTCCACGGAGAAGCCGTTACGGGAGCCCTTGCGCATGTCCCATTTCAACTCCGCCTTGCCCTCGGCATGGTGGATGGAGACGGGCACGTTGCTGGCGCGGTCCGTGCCGGATGGATAGAGCAAGGAGATCTGATAGACGCCGTCTTCAGAAATGGGCAGCGTGTAGGTGGCTTCCGACGGCACGGCGGCGGTGCCAACGAGGAAGTTGAAGCGGAAGAGCCCCCGCATGCCGTTGACGGTCTGCGATTTCCAGGTGCCGGTGGTGGCGACATGCTTTTCGTCCTGGTAGTGGATCACGTTTCCGGTGAGGCGGTTCGAGGCGAGATCGATGCCGTTGGTGGCTTTTCCCTCGGGGCCGAGATCTTTCTCGAAAGGCGGGACAATGCGGGTGTCGGACTCGCGGTTGTTCTCGATGACCAGATTCTGGTTTGCCCAAATGGGTTTGATCGCACCGCCGACGGAGTTATACACCCAGTTGTCGCGCACGGTGGTGTTGCTGGTGTCCCAGTCGAGAAAGATGCCGTTACCGAGCTTGCGGGTGGGTTTACCGTCGGGCTTCTGCTCATAGCCCCAGGCGTCGTAGAGCCAGTTGTTGAGGATGACATTCGGCGCGTTGAGATGATTCATGGTGGCGAAGTGGATGCAAGCTCCATCGATGGTCGTCTGCATCGCATTGTGGATGTGGTTGTATTCCACCACGTTGCCGCCCTGGTTGCGGAAGGCGAAGACGCCGTTGCGCGACAGGTCGTTGAAGTAGTTGTGGGAAATCAGGTTGCCGGGCTCCATCGACATGCCGAAGGGCCGCGAGTCGAGATGCACACCACCGCCGTAGTAGCGGATTTTCCCGCAATGCTCGACGGTGTTGCGCGTGACCTCGTTGAGAATGGGCGCGACCTTGGCCGCCGCTTCGCCGGGCGTGTAGATTTTGGTGTCGTCCATGTAGGAAAGCCGCGCGCCGGTCATCAGCACGCCGCCCCCGCCGGAATCGCGCACGATGTTGTGATCGAACTTGTTGCGGCGGCTGTCGAGGTGCAGCCACAACGCGTAACCGCCGATGTTTTCAAAGAGGCAGTTCCGCACCGAGCAATCCAACGTGTTTTCGAACATCACTGCGGTGTCCGTATGAACCCTCGCCTCAACGTGGCCGAGGGTGAAGGTGGTGTGACGGAATTCGATGCCGTCGAAGTTCACGTGTTGGACATGGGTGCCGGCGTCCACGTCGCCCTTGGCATTGACGAGCCGGTTGAGTACCGGCGCGACGACCTCCAGAGTGTTAGGATCGACTCCCAGAGGCGGCAGGTAGTGCAGGCGGCGGGTTTCGGTGTCGAGAAACCATTCGCCGGGCTGGTCAAGTTCCGCTCTCACGCCCTCGATCCAGAACCAGCTTCCCGGGTTGATCTTCGCATGCCTCTCGCTGTCGGCGATGTCGATGCGCCCGGTCTTGGCGTCCACCTTGGTGACCGTGTTCCACTGGTTGAAGAACCGCCATTGGGGCACGATGTTGATCTGCGCGTCACGGGCGCGGCCCCAGCTTTCTTTGACGAGTGCCGGCTCGATGATCGCGTGGTCCATGTCGCCGCCGGTAGCGTAGAGGAAGTGGTTGGGCGCATCGGCATTCGGAAAGCGGGCGCGGGTGGCGCGTTTCCCGTCCACGAACAACTGGCGGAAGTTCCACCCGTCCGGGCCAATGCCTTTGAGATCCACCTGCCAGACGCCGTCATCGCCCTTGCTCCACTTCTTGGGAATCGCCAAGCCCCCTCTCCAGACGACCCTCGCGCCGGGCGCAGACTTCCATGTGATGGGAAACTCCGCCGAGCCGGAATCCTCGGGGCGGAGTTCGAGCGGCGCGTCGAACTGATAGGTGCCGGCGGCGAAGATGATATCCACGGGCTCGGTGAGTCCTTTGGTGATGATCCGGCGCACCTTGTCCCGTGCGGCATGGGGCGTGGCCAGAGGGTCGGCGGCCCCGCCGGTATAGGTGTCGTTGCCCAAGGGCGGCGGAGCGACGTGAATTCCGGTGGCGGCATTAAGGGCGATTGGCAGCATTGCCAGCATGGCGGCGGTGCCCTGGAGAACGTTGGAGCAAGATATCATGGGGCTATTTCTGGTGCGCGGGGTGTTACGCGAAAACGGAGAATGCTATTTCACCACAATCGCTCGGACCGCGCTGAATTGCGTGTCGGAATGTGTTGCAAAAGCGATTGAATCAAAAGCGGTCCTCATCGAGCTACTCCGGTTGCATCATCTGATAGTCACTGTCGTAGAATCTCAAATGCCGGATCCGCCAGTCTCCCGGCTCGCGAAACACCGGGTTGGGTGATCGCACCTCCCAGTGGCCCAACTCTCCCAACATCGACCGGGTGTGGTCCAATTGCCCCAACGCGAGGTCGTTTTGTTCGCCGGGGTCGGCGGACAGGTGATATACTACGCGCGGTTTAGATTGTTATTATGGTTTTTGAGAACAGTTGGAAATTCCAAGTGAGCAACGAGGCGAGCGCCGGCGCGTGCTCGTGGTGCGCCGAGGCGGTGGTCTTGAGGATG
>CAINDV010000622.1 GCA_903847485.1 uncultured Verrucomicrobiota bacterium | reverse complement strand
GGCACGCTCGCCCCGGCCGGCGGCGGCACTGGTTCGGACTTCACTTCCAAGTCCGCTACGCGGCGGTGGTGGCTGGTCTTTGCGACGGGCGCATTGACCACCGTGCCGCTGGGCGTGCCGGCGGCGAGTTGCTCAACTTGCTTCACCGCCGCCGCACTCACACAGCCACTATCTACTAAGCAGTAACTATGCAGTGAGGATTCAACGCCAAGGCGCAAAGGCGTAGAGCTGCAAAGGAAAGACCGGCTTTGAAGCTTCTGGTTACCGGTCACTGATTGATGACCGAAACCTGTCCCGCTCAACTCCCTTTGCGTTGAAAGCGCTCTGCCCGACTGAATAGTTACGGCTAAGGCCGCCACCACCGGACCCACCGCGGTCGGAATCGCGGCCAGCGTCGGCACTAACTCCTGTTTGTCATTGGGGGCCTGGCTAGCCCGCTCGCCCACGAGCAGACGGCTCGCGACCTCCACCGCCGCTTGGGCGTTGAAAGTCTACTCAAAGTGTGGCTCGGTGCCTGCTTTCATAATCCGGCGTTCGAGATCTGTGAAGTTATATCGGTCTTTGGGCGCCGGCGTAAGGGACGGGGCTGCCGGTAGCTTACCGCGCACCTTTTCGCCGCGTTCGACGCGTTCGGCGCGTTGGGCCAGCTTTTGTTCGTGCTCGGCCAGTTGGCTTGTATAACGGGCGTGGGCGCGGGCCTGAATTTCGGCGCGGGCCTGCGCCAGCGCGGCTTTACGCTCCTGGCGACGGGTGATTTCGCCGGGGATCGTTAGCCCGTCTTGAAGCGGCGTAACGTCGGCGTGCTTGGCCTTGGCTAAGCCATATCCATGCAGAGGACGGAACCACGAAATACACGAAATACACGAGAAAAAGAGGCGGCGGTGTATGATTGCCGGGCTGAGAACTGGTCACTGAATGGTGACTGAAAGGTGGTAAAGGCAATTTGGCTTCGCCTTCCGGTTTGGCCGCTTTTTCCTTTCGTGTATTTCGTGGTTGCCTCTGAATAGTTACGGCTAAGAGTTGCTGCACTTCGAGTTCGAGTTGCACGATCATTTCGCCGGCACGCTCATAACTGACGGCGCTATGTTTGCTGGCCTGGGCGAGCACCTTGGGGCCATCGGCGGCGACGGTTAGTTGGCCGAACTTGAGGAGTTTGAGGGACGGCGCCAGTTCGAGGACTTGGACGAAGCTCTCGGTCAGCAGGCCTGATTTTCGCGACGGAAAGTGCCGAGCGTGTCGTGGTCAGGATGAGAGTCCGCCGTCAGGATGCGCACCGGGACGCTGTCATAGGTGCTTTGCTCAATGCGGCGGCTGCCGAAAAGGCCGGTGGCATAACTATAGATCAGCAGCGCCAGCAACGTATGGGGCGGGTATTGCTCACTGCCGGGGCGCGGGGGTTGACCTTGACCTGGCACAGGTCGAGGGCGTCCACGGCGTCGAGAATGAAGTGGACGAGGTGGTCGGCCGGCACCCAATCGCGGAGATTGGGCGGGAGTAACTGCGGGGTATCGCGATCAATGGCCATCAAGCGGGCGGCCATGGCAGGATCAGACGCCGGGCGTGCGCGCCGGTTCAAACACAATGCGAGCAGCCTCGCGTTTTCTAAGTCCGACAGGCTGTTAGTGTCGCGCAAGATTCTTCATCTGCCCGGGATCCGCGGGATTTCGAAGAGTTACTCGGGATTTTCCCCGGCGGAATAAATGATATAGGTGAAGCCAGCGGTGCGCACCAGGAGCCCAGGCACCACCTTCTCGCCGGGGAGCAGGTTCGTGTAGTTCACTTCGGTGACGACGAAGCGCCGCTCGTCATTGGCCGGCACCATGGCCGACCGCTCGGTCCACGGGCGGATACTGCGGCCCGTTAGTTCCGCGGGCACTTTGGCGCCAGCGAAGTCGCAGAACGTCGGCAACAGATCGAGCCCCGAACCCTGCCCATAGAAAGCCTAAAGATATTGCGTCATAAGGGGACGTAGGAGGGCGAGGGCTGGCCCGTAGCAGGTCGCGCACATGAGGTGGTACCGTAATCCAACGGAGGAACCGTAAACTTGGCTCCGTGGGCCGGTAGAGGGCCTGATAGAGGGCTCTGGGGAACGCACGTCCAGCGGCTTTGGCTTTGGCTGCGCGCCGGTCTAAGTCCTTCTGATAGGCGGTGATGACTTTGGTATCTGCGATCGCCGCTTCAGTTTTAAGGGTGGCGTTGAATAGCTGCAGTAAGTTAAGCGCCAGGTAAATGACGATGGCTGGGCTGGTTTTAACCGTGTTACTCTTCCCCTAAGCTTTGCGTTCGTCGAGTTTCTGTTCTGGTTGGTCAAAGGTCTGCTCGATCCGCCAGCGGAGGCGGTAACACTCACTGAGCACGCCGGGCGGCAGCGTCATCTCATTACTCAGGAGGGTGTGGATTTCGTCGCGGTCGGGAGCGCGGGCGGTAAGCTTGCGCCCGGTACCTGGGGTGTCCTGGACGGTAACGGTTTCGTCGCTGATGATTAGTTCATGGGCCTGGTTAGTGCGATCAAAGGGCCGGCCGCGGGTAGTTACCGGGGCGAGGTGGTCCTGCCAGCGGGTAATAAGATAGCTGCTTTGGCTTGGCTTGAGATTGCTGGCGTATCGGAAGTCGCTGACGGCACGGTCATAAGCGAGGAGAGTGTGTTGGCCTTTGGTGGCATCGCAACGGAGGGCTGCAGGCGCCGGTGCGCAGGTCGAGTTTATAGATGGCGTTGCTGGGGTTGTATTGGTCCTTTGCGTTACGGGGGGCCTGGGTCGCGTGGGCGATCTTATGACCGTCGGCCGCCCAGACTTCCCAACCCTTGAGTTCGGGCAAGACGGCGAGGAGGCCGTCCCGGGCACGCCGGTTGGGCAGTTGGTTAGTGCGCCGGTGCTGGGCGAAGTCTGGCCTCAGGACGAGTCGTCGCTGACTGGATAAGGAGGCGAATTAGTTACTGCGGGCTAGTTCGGGAACCTGGGGAATGGCATGGGTTTGGAGGAAGTCGCGGCCGGTGGCGAAGGCTTGGAGGGCGCGTAAGACACTGAGGATGGCGAAGGTGAGGTCGTCCAGGCAGTGGCATTGACGGGTAATGCCCGCCGTTTCGAGGATACCTCTAAGCTGGACGTGCTGCTTTATGATCTCACTCGCCCCGTGAGATAAGGACTGTGCTAACTCTCGTGCCGTGCCGACCGCTATCTCACGGGGCCAGCACTTACTTCGAGGGCCAGGTTGAGGACATCGAAAAGGCCCGTTATGGCTACAGTCGCGATCACCGGCCCGACTGTCAGCAAGTCGTGCTGGCCTTATTCCAATTCGCTTTCAAGATGAGCCTAACGGTGGTAGAGTTGTGGCATGGCAAGACCACGCCGGATTGATCCACTCGACGTAAATCGGGCGCAACTGACCGCTACCACCACCACTACTGTCGAATCCCTGCGCCAATGTCAGGCGGTGCTGCTGCCGGCCTTGTTCGGGGCCACCCTGGAGCAAACCGCCGCCGTTCTGGGCGTGGGCCGCGCCACCGTGCCGCGCCTTCAGGCCGCCTTCCGCAAGCACCCGTCGGCGGGAGGCAACCCGGTTCGCAACTGGGGTGGACGCCGGAAATCCCTCCTCACCCAGGAGGAAGAAGTCGCCTTCTTGAAACCGTGGCTGGCCAGCGCTGCCACCGGCCGGT
>CAINDV010000621.1 GCA_903847485.1 uncultured Verrucomicrobiota bacterium | reverse complement strand
TGCAAACAGGGCTTGATCCCCAGCCGCGTATAGCCGATGGCCACCCCCTCCTGATGGCCATCCTCGTGCAGCAGCCGGGTGGAATCCAAATCCAGCGCATAACCGCCGGGACGGGAACAGAGCCGCTCCAACCCCCAGCGCCAAAGCGGACGGAAGGTCGCCAGATTTTGCCCCGCCGAAGTGAAGCGCTGGAAAAAGCGGCTGAAGGCCGACTGACTGGCGATGCCTTGAATGGCCAGTAGCGGCGCCAACATCACGTCCCGCCGCAAGTGGGCGACATGCGTGAGCTTCCTGGCCCCGGCCAGAATCCCCGTCAGGAACCCCAACGCATACTCGAAGGGCTGATACCCCCGGCGCCGTCGTTTGAACTGGGGCATGACCCCCGCCAACAACTCGCCGAAGCGATGCCAATACAGGAAACTGGCAAAGGTCAGCAGCCCGGCGCGACCGGATACTTTCTGGTCCGTGAAGCCGATTGGGATGGTTTCATCAGGCGTTGGGAGTTTAATGAATTCGGTCACTGTTTGGTGAGCCGATGCGTCGGACGACTGGGTGAGCTTTGTCATACGCCCACAAGCCTGCACCGACAGTGGCCTCAATAGCTACGGTCGGGTAAGGAGGCCGCCTTGCGGCGACCTCCTCCCCTCAGAACCGGACGTGAAAGTTTCCCTTCATCCGGCTCAAGCCGATACAAAGCCCCGCGCGAGCGGAGCCGGTTTCACGACGGTTGCCGTGTGGCCTTTACGATACGGGCTTGCAGCCTCTTGACCTGACGCTCACACTTGGGCCAGTCAATCTGATCCCAGTGCGCCGCCTGGACCGAGGACGCACACATGGATAAACCCACGTTCATTTGCTTTTCCTCGTATGAAGGTTCTACAGGTTTTCTCGTAACGACCGACCATGCCAGAAGTCAGCCCGCTTGCGCGGCGGAGTGATGTTGCAACTCCTATCCGCCCCATTACAGAGCGGCCTTGGCTTTCTCCGGCGTTCCGTTGCCCTGCACCTCGTCAGCCGTCCTTGCGGTGGGCCTTCCTCGGAGAGGAGAGGTGAAGGGTTTACCATGTTCCGTTCAAGCAGCCTTGGATGATTTAGCCCCTGCCTCTCCACCGACAGCCGTGTTGCCCGTGTGCGCAGCATGATGCAGACCGCGCACCTGGCTGTGTGCCTTTTTGGCTGAAGCCTGTCAGCGTCTTTGGCTCCGTCCCATTGACGATGTTTATGGCAGTTCACATGTGTTGGGCGTGTCACCCCGTCTAGCCCTCCGACCGCGTTGACGCTGGCAGCCAGAGAAACCGCCTCACGGCGATCTCCCTTGCCCGAATGGGCAGAGGTACATTGTCTCGGCAGCTTCTGACCTGGCCGTTGCCAGCCACGCCAGTGCCGATAGACGCTGCGGACGGGACCGCAGGTTTGTTCTTATGTTCCATAATCAAACAACTTACTTAAACAACTTCATGTCGCGGGCACCAATGTGGGCACCAACCGAGTAGGAACTGGTAGTGACCGAGTAGTAACCGAGTAGGCTTGTGTAGCCAATAAAATCGGGCATATTTGCCTTGCGATTGCGGCAAAAAACGTTCGATTCCGACTCCCGCCTCCATCCTTGAGGCTTGTGCTTCAAGGACTTAGGAGCACGGAACGGATGACTGCCAGCAATACTGCCAGCATTTGCAGTACTCTGACAGTACCCCGGCACTATCCGGCCAGAATCTGGCCACTATCCGTTAACGGGACGAAATCGGTCTCAGCTACGCTGGAAAGTCAACAGCCTATGAGACCGAGATGTCGTTTGTATCGCCGGCGTGGAATCTATTACGTCCACGACC
>CAINDV010000620.1 GCA_903847485.1 uncultured Verrucomicrobiota bacterium | reverse complement strand
ATGATTTTCGCTAGGCTAGACAGGGAAAGATACGATAAGATAACCGACCTCGCCCTACCACGCCAGGCGTTTCCATACACGCTCTAACGAGCGATGAACGTCCAAGGCGGCAAGGCGGTACTGCTTTCACCACGGTGGCGGCCTGAAATCGCCGGTGATAAACGACCTCCGGTGAAACAGTGGCGCGGAGCGCCGGTTTCTAACCAGCCGCCTGCTCGATTTCCAGTCGGCGGGGAGATCAAACAACCGGGAGCGTGCGGATTGGAAACCTGCGATGCATCTGACAGGCATTTGGGGAGCCACCTCGCCACGATCTGAAGTCCCGGCCCAATCCGCAGGATGCGTTGCAACCCAGCGCCTCTGAAAGTTCCGCTGGACGAAAGCTGGCTGGGTGCCTACCTTGCCTCGTGTCTGGCCTGCTTGGTTGGGCGTTCGCGACGAAATGAAGTGAACTGAGCGCCGGCCAGAGAATTCAGGTTAAGCGTTCAGCCCTACAACCGATAAGACCGGCAGACCCGGAACGAGCTAAAAGTCGCATATATGACATCGAAACGTAATTCCGCCACGCGGGGCTTCACTTTGATTGAGCTCCTCGTGGTGATCGCCATCATCGCCATCCTGGCCGGCCTGCTTCTGCCGGCGTTGGCCGCCGCCAAGAGAAAAACCCAGGCCATCGGCTGCATGAACAACACCAGGCAGATCATGCTGGCATGGCAGATGTACAACACGGACAATAACGAGAAAATGGCCTTGGCCTTTCATGGCGACCAAGCGCGAGGAGGTGCAGGCGCTCTCACCGGCACCGTCCCTTGGGTTAGCGGCTGGCTTGACTGGACCGCCGGCCGCGACAACATCGAAACCATGTTTTTGATAGACGAGAAATATGCCTCACTGGCCAAGTACGTCAGCAAGAATGCTGGCATCTTCAAATGTCCGGCGGACAAATGGGTGTCCACGGCGCAGAAATCAGCGAGCATCCTGGCACGCTGCCGGAGTGTCTCCGGAAACATCGGCGTAGGTGCCGGCAACGCCGAAACCGGGCCGTGGGACGCCAGCACCTACCTGCACATGAAAACCACGGGCGACTTCCGTTTTCCCGGCCCCTCTGACACCTGGGTTTTCCTCGACGAAAATCCCGACAGCATCAACGACGCCGGTTTCTTTAATCCCAGCGTTGGCCAGTGGGTTGACTATCCAGCGACCTACCACAACGGCGCGTCAGGGTTTGCGTTTGCCGACGGCCACTCGGAGATCCACAAGTGGAAAGGCTCCATGAAGGTCAAGTCTTACCAAGGAGCGCCCACTTGGGATTCGAGCCGTCCGGGGCCACCGGCGACCGCGACGGATGTGGACACCGGCTGGATGCGCTACCGCGGCGGGCGGATATCGAACAGCGTGCAGAACATTAATCCCTGAGAGCCTGTTTGAAAATGCCGGCCGTGGTAGGGCGAGGCTCCTGCCGAGCCTCGACAGCGGCAGCCGGGCGCGCTATCCCAACCACGCTTGATAGTCAGCAAACACTTAAAAGAATAACCATCAAATCCACCTGGCGTGGCGGCGGCGGTTCCGTGGGGAGCTGGAAACTTCCCGGCGGAGACGGCCGTTGGATGCCCCGCCGGGCGGAGTTAATACCATGAAAATAGGAAACACACACCGGCCCGTTCTGGGCTACCTCACCGCGAAACTCGCCCTGGCCCTCGGCGGCCTGCTGTTGCCCTGCCTGCTGCCCAACGCGCTGGCGGGCACCGTCACCACCCTCAACGACAGCGGCCCCGGCTCGCTCCGCCAGGCCATCGCCGATGCCACGCCCGGCGACACCATTGATTTCGCCGTCACCGGCAGAATCACGCTCACGAGCGGACAACTGACGATCACGAACAGCGTCAACATCGCCGGCCCCGGCGCGGCGAATTTGACGGTGAGTGGGAATAATGCGAGCCGGGTGTTCGAGTTCCGTGGGGTCAACGCGACTATTGCGTGCCTCACAGTAGCGAACGGCCGGGCAGGGGACGGTGGTGGCATCTTGAACTCACGGAGCACGCTCGCGGTAAGCAATTGCATCGTGACAGGAAACCACGCGCCTTCTGCCTCGAATGGCGGCGGGATTGAGAATTACCATGGTAATTTGACGGTCATCGCGAGCCTAGTGTCCAGTAACCGCTGTGACAATCACGGCGGCGGTATAGACAATTGGCAAGGAAACGTGGCGGTTATTAACAGCACAGTTTGCAGCAATCGGGCTGTCACTGGAGGAGGGGTATACAGCCAATTCGGCACACTCGCCATGACGAACTGTTCGGTTTCCAGCAATGTTGCGCACGCAGATGGGGGCGCTTTTGGAGGGGCTGGCGCCCTGTTTGTCAATTGCACGGTCGTTGGAAACCAAGCCACTGTTTCAGTCGGAGGCGGCCTCGGGTGGGGGACAATCCGGGGTTGCGTTGTGGCCGGCAACTCGGCTGCAGGCGGCAGTCCTGACTGCAGGGGCACAATCAACTCACTTGATTACAACCTTATTCAAAACACCAACGACTGCGCTATCACCGGCGACACCACGCACAACATTTATGGCAAAGACCCGTTGCTCGGCCCGCTGGCGGACAATGGCGGCCCGACGCCGACGCACGCGCTCTTGCCCGGCAGCCCGGCCATTGACCAGGGCAGCAGCGGCGGCCTGGCCTGCGACCAGCGCGGCCAGCCCCGGCCCTTCCTTTACCCCGGCTATCCTATTGCGGGTGATGGCAGCGATATTGGTGCCTACGAGCTTCAGAAGCGCACCGTTACCACCCTCGCCGACAGTGGCCCCGGCTCCCTCCGCCAGGCCATCGCCGATGCCACTCCAGGCGAAACCATTGATTTCGCCACCAACGGCACAATCACGCTCACCAGCGGCCAACTCAGGATTGATAACAGCCTCACAATTGCCGGTCCCGGCTCTACCAACCTTACCGTGAGCGGCAACAACGCAACCCGCGTCTTCTGGACTAAGAATGGTATCGTCATGCTTTCTGGTCTAACGATTGCCAATGGCAGCATCTCACCCGACGGCGACTATCACTCTCCCGACAAGCAAGGTGCCGGCTTGTACAACTCTGCGTGGTTGACAATGAGCAATTGCATAGTCACCAGAAACACGAACAGTGTGTTTTATGGTTTTGGTGGCGGCATAGTGAATACTGGCGTAATCACAGTGATTAACAGCAGTATCACCCGGAATTTTAGCGGCTATGGAAGCGCCATTGCGAACGGTGTCTCGGTTAATAGCACGGCAGTGCTGAACCTCATTAACAGCACACTGTCCGGAAACCGAGCGGGACAGCAGGCTGCGCTTATCGCCTCCGGGTCTTGTCTGGTTACCAACTCGACTATTTCTGGAAACCAAGCGGGTGGTTCCACTGGCGGAATCCTCGAGGACGGAGGCACGCTTAGGCTGTACAGTTCCACCGTCTGTTCCAACACAAGTCCTGGCATCATGGCTATGTCCGGCAAGGTCTACTTGGGTAATTCGGCAATTTCTTGGAATGGCAACTCTGACTGTTCGGGCATCCTGATTTCACTGGACTACAACCTGATTCGAAACACGAATAATTGTACGATAACCAACCTGACGGCCCATAACATCTACAACCTCGACCCGAAACTCGGCCCGCTGGCGGACAATGGCGGGCCAACGCTGACCCATGCCTTGCGCTTCGACAGTCCAGCCATTGATGCCGGTGACAGCGGCAGTCTCACGAATGACCAGCGCGGTTTCCTGCGGCCGGTGGATGGCAGCGGCGACGGCATCGCGGCGGCTGACATCGGGGCTTACGAGTTCCTGCCGGTGCCGCCGGTGATCACCAACCAACCGATCACGCAGACCATTGCCCCGAACGGGCAGGTCACCTTCACCGTGGGCGACACGGGCAATCCGCCGCCGACTTACCAATGGTATTTCGCCGGCAGCCCGATTCCGTGGGCCACCGGGCCGTCGCTCACGATCACCAACGCCGGTCCCGGACAGGTGGGCTGCTATTCGGTGGCGGTCACGAACTTCGCGGGCGGTTTCGTCAGCGCGCCCGCCTGCCTCTGGCTCAGCACGCTCAAGATGTATGCCGGCGTGAACGTTTATGGCCCGTTGGGCGGCACTTGCACCGTGCAATACACCACGAATCTTGACCTCGTTCCGGTGCAGTGGTTCTCGCTGACCAACGTGCTGATCGAGGCCATGCCGCAAATCTTCATAGATTACGGCTCGGCGGATCAGCCCAAGCGATTTTACCGCACGGTACCGCAGTAGCCCGTAGCGGCGGTCTGGCGACCGCCGCCAACTTCTCCGCCGGGCCGGCACACGTCGGCCCGGCGGTTTTGGTTTTTGGAAGGCTCCTTCAAAACGCTGTAGGAGCCGACGTAAGGAGGCATCGAATGTCTGAAAGCAAGCCTCCTCACGTCGGCTCCTACAGGGGCGTGAAAGCGCCTCTGAGTTTCTGAGTTTCGGCTTAATTCCCGACGCAGTTCAAGAGCGCCGACGCCGCGCGCAATCGGCTACGGCAGCATGGTGCTGCCCTTGAGGAAGCGGTCGCACTCGCGGGCGGCGCCGCGACCTTCGTTGAAGGCCCAGACGACCAGGCTCTGGCCGCGCCGGCTGTCACCAGCGGCAAAGACGCCAGGTATGCT
>CAINDV010000619.1 GCA_903847485.1 uncultured Verrucomicrobiota bacterium | reverse complement strand
GGGTTTTTGTGCGGGGTAGGATCAGGTGTTTCAGGCATCTGCTCCCATAACCACAACCCTTTGCGCAACGCCAGTCTTTTCCTACTTCGGAATTTGGGTTTAGTAAACAAGAACCAGCCTGTCCCGGCGCTGTCTTCTCTGCGTCTTTCGCGTCTCTGCGGTTCATTGGCGGGTCTTTCGTTTGCATAGTTACGGCTTAGCGATGGCAGTCTTGGAAGCGTAGGAACAAGATAGAACCTCAGGTGGGCGGTCGCGCCCCGGCCCTGGGAATGGCCCAGCGCGGAGCGACTTGGCTCTTGGTAAGGTCAGCGAGTGACAAGTTAGATCCTTCGTAACTATTCAGCCCGAACTACGCAGTCGAATGACGAATGACGAAAGAATGTCGAAGTCCGAAGCCCGAAACCCGCTGGTCTGTGTGCCCGCACAGGCCGGCTGAGTTCTTGGTTGGACCGGGCGAGAGACTTGGCCCAGGACCGAGCCGCTGGCAGCGGCGCATCGTCATTCGGTTTACTGGCTCCATTCGTCATTCGACTGCGGAGTTCGGGCTGAATAGTTACTCAGATTTGTAGGGCGACACCACTCGCTTCGCTCCGTCCGCCATCGTCGCTTTGCCGCCAGACTCAGAACTCCTGAGCCGATGAATTAGCGTGGGCCGCCCGGAGAGGGCACCGGGCCTACAGAACCGCGCCCTTGCTGTAGGCCGGGTTCCCTGACTCGGCGCGTTGGGACTCAGCTCGTTTCCGTGCCGGTTGGAATTCGTGCTCACGGGTCAGGAGTTCTGAGACTAAAGCGGGCAGGTCGCGAGCAGCAGGGATAGCATGCCAGGGAAGTCAGGTTCATTGGGCGTTGGTGGTTTCGGGCATTGGGGCGGGTGGCGCAAGATAGTCAACCGAGGGGTTTGCCCCACCAATCGTCACAGTCACGGGTGAGGTGGCAGTTAGTTCGACCCAGATGATCATGGTCTTTGTCCCGTCGGTATCCACAATGGTTCCCTGGCGGACATCCTTCGCTCCGGCTCCCTTGGTTGCCACTCTTGCCGCGCTGTGGTGTCCCCAGTTTCGGACCGCAAAACAGAGATTGGCGATGGGGCTTTCCTCCGAAGCATCAATACGCACTGACATCGTTTCTTCTTCGGCAACGAGGGGATAGTCCCGCGTTTCCTTGGGGTAACTCATGGCCCGGCACCCGGAGAGGGCGGTGATCTCCGGAGGGCGGACCCACGACTTAGCCAGCGGCAGCAGACGGCGAATCGGCTCGTGGGTGAATCCGTACAGGACCATGCTGCCGAATTTTGTCGCGGCGTCATTGGCCCCGAGGGCAAAATGCGTGACGCGATCGGCTGCCACGGCAAAGCGCCCGTCCGAGGGCACCAAGTGCATCGGCCAGTGGTTCCACGGCCCGGCGAAGGGGTCGGGGGTATATTTGGAATGCTCGCCGGCACCCCAGGGTTTGATGAATCCGCCTTGGAACATGGCGAAAACCTTGTGCTCCGACTTCGAGTTCAAGACCTCGATGCAGGCGTCCTCCATTGGGTTTCCCGGCACCCGTTTTTCGGGTCCCCAAGTCAACTCGCGAATCTCGCCCTCGAGATTCGCCAGCGTCATGGCTTGCAGGTTCATCACGTCCAAGGCTGTCTCCCCCGGGTTGGTAAAGAACTGGATGTCTTGGAAACCCGGCGGATCCCCGCTGCCGTTCCAAACGACCTGACGGACGCCGGTCCCGTCAGGATAAATCGTGTGATACTCGTCACTCCAGGCCCCTGGATTCAGGTTTTGGTAGCTGACGTCCACGCAGGGATAGCGCCAGTGGATCAGCACGCGGGCCGGAGTGTTTTCAATGATCCGGGCGCGGCAGTGCCGGACTTGCTTGTCGGCCATGTGTTCGGAGCAGCCGTGCCGTCCCCCGGTTTCCGAACTTTGGTCTGCCATCCAGCGGTTGTTGTCGGTCACCCAGTTGGGGGCATAGTTGGAGCCACGCCAATAGATCACGCTACAGGGATTCTTGTCGAACTTGACGACGATTTCCGAGCCGGGGAGATCGCGCCAGAGTTGGTCCCACACATCGCTGAAGGCCAAAGTTTTGTAAGTGGCGCCGAACTGCTTGGCCACGCCAAGCGATCCCGGTAGGACGCCTTTGACAAGGCCCGAGGAACGATCCGCCGGGCGCAGGGTGTCATAAGCCTGCTTCACCTGCTCCGCTGACAGGGCTTCCCGGTAAACACTCACTTCATCGAGCAGGCCCTGGATCCCGTAAAGAAACTCAAGGTTTCTCTGTGCATTGCGCACAGAATCGGTGCAGCGCTCCTGCTCGTTGTTGCGGCCAAGGAGCAGAGGAGTGGACGGTGTCTTCAGCGCCGCGTTGAAGTCATCCGAGGCAAGCTCCCGGCCGTCCATGTAGAGACGAATCTTGCGGTTGCCAATGGTCGCGCACACATGGGTCCACTGATACAGCGGCAGCACGGTATTCTCGGCCTTCACGGTATGCCCCGCAACCTTGACGAGCGGATGCCCGTAGGCATCAAGCCCCAGATACCAGCCCTCACTGCCGAAACCTTCGGAATGATGGGCCAGCGGCGCGGTGTTATACGGGTAGGCGTCCAGTGCGACCCACGCCTCCACGGTGACTGCGTCATAGGTTGCGGGGTTGGATGCCATGGACACCCCGGTGTAGTAGCCATCGAGCGCCAGGGCAGTGCCGGACACTCCCTTCTTGAACTGAGTCATTAGTCCGGTGAGCTCACAGTCGGTGCCAGTGACAGACTCCTTGGCCTTATCGCCATGCGGCTTCATCCCGTCATCGAAGTTCCAATGACGAACCGGGGCGGGCAGTCCCTTGCTTGCCTTCACAAGGTTGCCCTTGACTGCGGGACGCGGAAGGAACGGCGGTCTTTCCCCGGGCTTGACCGGGCCGTGTTCAATGCCAGTGCCCGTCAGTTTGAGGCTCTGCCGCGAGGCCAGGCGCGGATCGCCCCAATCCTGGTAGCGGGTCCGGGCGGCCTCCCGGACCTCGCGCTCGACCTTGCCGTCGGGATAGATCGTGAACAGTTCGTGGACCACGCTGGTAATACCGTGCGGATTGAGCGAATCCAGGTCCGCGTTTGCCTTGGTCAAGTTTGCAATGTCTTTGAAGTGCCGCCAATGCACCACAATCCTATCGGGACCGTGCTCAATCAGCCGCACGTAATTGTAATAACAGTTCGGATCCGCATCCCCGTCGGGAACAAGGTTCTCGACACGATGAATGGCGTCCGCAGTCCTCCAGTGCGGCAGGTAACCGTTGGTGCGGGCAAACTCGAGCCGATTCGTTGGACCAAGCACCACGACCAAGTCCGAGTACTTGCCGACATATCCCTTGAGCGACTGATCCAAGCGAGTGTAATACGCCTCAAATGCGGCGGCGTTGGCCGAGATCCACAGCAGCACCGCCGACACAATCAGGGGTTTCATCGTTGCCTTACTCTGAAAGTGTGGCGCGGGAGTGATATTCCATGTGTATTTTCATCCCTGCGTTTTGATGTTACTGCTTCCAGATGGATTTCAGTTCATGGACTTCGAGCGCGATCAGCCTCGCCGGCCCGCCGTCGGCGAAGGCTGTGACAGTCGCCACTTCGCCTCGCTGGCGGCGGGCCGAGGTGATGTAAATCGCGCCGTTGTTGCCGCAGATTTCGAGCATTGGCCGGTCTATCAGGACTTGCATTGATACCTTCCCGGCGACGGGCGTCATGGCGGCACCGTTGAGCTTCCCGACGGCCACATCATAGGTCACGCGGTTGCCCCCGATGTCAAGCCCGACCACTTTGGCCTGGCCAAGGACGAACTCCGCGCGGACCTCGAAGAGTTCGCCGGAGACCGCGACCTTGCGGGGCGCACCAGGGACCAGTTCCCCGGCGGCGGCAGTGTGGGTTTTGGTGCGGAGCTTGGCGATACCCTCGACCGGCTGGGCGAACATCCGAAGGCCGTCCGGGGTCTTGCGCAGTGTCAGTTGATGCGGGAAGCTGAAGGTCTGGTTGAACGGCATCCCCAGCATATCAATCTTAGCCCAACCGATTTGAATGCAACGGCCGTCGGGCGCATTATTGAACGTCTGCGAGGCGAAATACGCGCCATAATGGACGCGGTGTTTCCCTTCGTGTTCGGGCGTGAACGTGCGTCCGTCGAAGCGACCGACGGCATATTGCGCATTCGCGTCGAAGACGACCCACCGGGTGTTCTGTTTATCGCCGTCCACTGGCAGTTCGATGATTTCGGGGCATTCCCCATAGCCGGTCAGGTGGCTCTGCTCGGTCCATTTTTTCAGATTGATCGAGGTGTAAAAGGCCATGTTCATATCGAACTCGCGAGTCTTGTCATAGGCCACCAGCACCCAGTGACCACCGAGTCTTTGCGCCTCGGCATTGAGCGACTTATCGTTCTTGCCGCATTGGTACCAGATGACTCTTGGATCATTGCCGGGGTGCTTGAGAATCGGGTTGCCCTCGTAGTAGGTGAAGGTACGGCCGCGATCATTCGAGTAGGCCAGGGCTTCCCCGACGCCAGCGCCAAAGTCGGAAAACACTGCGACGATCGGCGGCTTGTCGCCGGTCTGGAAGCCGGCGGTATTGTAATGATCAACGACGGCACTACCCGAGAAGCATTGCCCCTTAGCTTGAGTCACCGGATAAAGGGCGATGGGCAATTCCTCCCAATGGATCAAATCCTTGCTCACAGCATGGCCCCAGTGTTTATCAGCGTGATATAGGGTGACCGGGCAGTACTGGAAAAACAGGTGCCACTCGCCGTTATCATAAACCAGTCCGTTGACGTCGTTATTCCAGCCGAGCCCCTGCGAGAAATGGAACTGCGGGCGCAGCGGCTCGTCGTATAAGGGCATCAGGTAACGTTCCCGGTCGGAGCTTTCGATCAAGGCGAGGCCGGGGCTATCGGTTAGGTCCGACATCGCGAGCACGGCCTTTTTGCCGACATAATTGCTCATGTCGAGGGCAGCCCACCACTCAACGTCCTCCTTGGTTTGGGCGAGGTGGAGCACGAGATCGTGGACGAGGTGCCCGGCCACGCGGACCGAGAGCCGGCCGCGCTCCTGGCCTCTGACGGCGAGCGGTTGCTCCTTGGCGATAGGCACCAGCAGCAGCTTCCCGGGGAGAACGATCTCGCGGGATTCAGGATAAGGGACCGGAGTAGCCGCCGTCTCCCAGGTGAACTTCTCATGCTTCTTGACCTTCACTTCGCGAATATCATCCCCGTACTTGACCTTGCACGGCTTGCCCAGCAGCGACTTGATGTTAGCACGCACCAGCTTGCCGTCCTTCCATTCTATAGCCACATCGAACCCGCCCCGCGCCTTCAAGCCCTTCACCGAGCCGTTCGGCCAGGCCTTCGGTAGC
The DNA here is from genome assembly GCA_903847485.1 of uncultured Verrucomicrobiota bacterium. Taxonomy (GTDB): domain Bacteria; phylum Verrucomicrobiota; class Verrucomicrobiia; order Limisphaerales; family JAJXZI01; genus CAINDV01. The sequence goes on along the minus strand of CAINDV010000619.1, from coordinate 19,894 downwards.
GCGGGCAGAAGCTGAATAATCGGTTCATTCCCGACTCTCAGATGACTTTGCACCAACATTTCCGCAATCCCCGCGCACGCGCCAAAATTACCGTCAATCTGGAACGGCGGACACGCATCAAACAGGTTCGGATAAAGACCGGCACCACCCTGTCCCGCTGGTTTCAGCAGGTTGCCCAGGATCACGTAAGCCTGATCCCCGTCCAGAAAACGCGCCCACAGGTTGATCTTCCAGCCCATTGACCAACCCTGTCCGGCATCGCCGCGATAGACCAGCGACTGCCGCGCCGCTTTGAAGACATCGGGCGTCGCCGGAGTAATATCGCAACCCGGGTATGCACCCCACAAATGCGACACATGCCGGTGCATGTTTTTCGGATTATCGATGTCTTCCATCCATTCCTGTAACTGCCCATACTTTCCCACCTGGTTGGGAGCGATGCGCTGCTTCATGACGTCCAGCTTCGCCGCAAGATCGGCATCCACTTCCAGGAGGCGCGCCGCCTCGGCTACTTCGCCAAAAAGCGAACGTATAATCTGGTGGTCCATCGTCGGCCCCATTACCAGGCCGCCCTGTTCAGGCGAATTGGATGGGCCGCTGATGAGGCATTTCGTCCGCGGATCTTCCACCAGAAAATCCAGGTAAAAAAGGGCGGCTCCTTTCATTACCGGATACGCCCGGTGGCGCAGGAAATCAGTGTCCCCGGTAAAAAGAAAGCGCTCCCACAGGTGCGTGGCCAGCCAGCCGCTGCCGGACACCCATATTCCATGGTTGGCAGCGTTGATCGGGGCGGAGCCGCGCCACAGGTCAAAGTTATGATGAACCACCCAGCCGCGCGCGCCGTAATGCTCCCGCGCCGTTTCCGCGCCAGAGACAACCAAGTCATCCACGGCATCGAACAAGGGTTGATGGCATTCCGACAGGTTCGCGACCTCGGCCGGCCAGTAATTCATTTCCGCGTTGATGTTACAAGTCATCTTGCTGTCCCAGGGCGGATTCAGCAGATCGTTCCAGATGCCTTGCAGGTTTGCCGGCTGACTGCCCGGCCGGCTGCAGGCAATCATCAGGTAACGGCCATACTGGAATACCAGCGACGCCAGGTGTGCATCATTGCGCTTGGCGAACTCGACAATGCGCTTGTCCGTCGGCTCGTTCATCGCATCCGTTCTGCCCAGGTCGAGCGCGACACGCCGGAAGAGAGACCGATGGTCCGCAATGTGCGCCGTCTTTATCGCCTCAACGGTTTTTCCATCTGACACCTTGAGGATCTCATCACAGCGAACCTTTGGCTCAGCCGAGATGTCCCTGAAATTCTTAACATTGGTGGCGGCGACCAGCTTGATCGTCAGTGAGTCAGCACCGCTCACTGCCAGCCCGTTCACCGCCGCGGTAACCTTGCCGCCCTGAACTGCCAGGCGTGCGCGGGCCTCAAAACAAACTCCGTTTGGTTGAACCTGACCCGTAAGGGTAACGCCTGCCGTTCCGTCGTTTATTACGGTATGGTTCTTATGCGCACTCTTCATCCGGAGCACGCAATCAATGCTGCCCGGCTTGTCTGCCGTCAGCCGAACGATGATCACGTTGTCAGGATGTGACGCAAATACTTCGCGCTGGAAAGTGACCCCTCCGACCTTGTAAGTCACCCCGGCAATAGCCGTATCCAAATCCAGCACCCGTCGGTAATCAGCTACAGTGGTGTGCCCGGGGAAATCTATATACAGGTCGCCGCAGGGCTGATAGGCCTTCTGTCTAAGCGGTAGGCTCATGAATTCTTTGCCTGCCAGAGCCTCCGCCTCCCGCTGCTTGCCCTCGAACAGAAGTTTCCGAATTTCAGGAAGAAATGTCACGGCCCCCTCATGAACATAGGAATGTGGGGCCCCCGTCCACACCGTTCCCTCGTTGAATCGGATATGCTCAGAAGCGACTCCTCCGTACACCATGGCGCCCAGCTTGCCGTTGCCGATAGGAAGGGCCTCGGTCCACTCCTTGGCCGGGGCCGTGTACCAAAGTTCCATTTCTTCCACGGCCATGGCGGGACTTGCTGCCGCGAGAACCGCCAGCATTTGCAGAAGCATTCTTTTCCTAAGTGAGTCAATGGGGTTCTTGGTATTCATGGCTCGGTTCTGATGTGCTGCGGGACTGACGGAAGGAACGAAAGCTTTCGGGCTTCGGGCTTCGGATTTTGGGTTCATCAGACAGTGCAGTTGAGGCGATCTTTGGTCATGAATCACTCCCGGTTTGACCTTGGTTGTTACCTGGCTTTTCGCGATTTCGGCGCTTGTTTCCCCGCCTCGTATTCCTCGAGGACTTTGCGGGCTTGCCCCACCTTGCGTTCCCAGGCTTGCTGCCGGGCCGTTTCGAGGGTGGGCACTTGCGCGGCGTTCGGATCGTCCGCCAGCTCGCCCCGGTTATATCCACTATCTATCCAACAGGGCCAATCGTCGGTTCGGAACGGCGGTGCCGGGCCGGCGCGGTTGCCGAAGTTGCCGACCGGATGGACGCCCCACGCGTAGCGCACTGCCACCGGGTCAGGCACGAATGCGCTGGAGACGGCGAAGGTGTCGCCTTTCTCGTTGCTCAAGTGGGCCGCATAAAAATGGCGGTCCTGGCCGGCGATCACGAAGCCCTTGGGCGGCACGCGCATGCCGTAAGGCGAACTCGGGTGGCTCCCTGTGGTGAAAGTCATAAGGATGCGCGGGCCGTCCTTCTTCCACGATTCCATGATCGGGATGTCGTAGGTGATGCCCTTGATCTGATAGACCGTGGCGAGCGCCCAGCGCGCCGCCCGCTCACCGATCGGGCGCTTGAATGGTGAGTGCATCTGCACATGGCCGAGATCGTAGGTGGGCACGATCCCCGTGTTCTTATATTTTAGATGGGCCTTCAGTTGTGCCTCGCGCACCCCGGAGGCCTTGTGGAGCATTTTCACTTCCGGTTCATTTTCATCGTCAGGCTCGCCGAAGGACGACAACTGGACGATGCAGAAGGGAAGATCCGGGTCAGCGAAGGTCTGGCGCCAATCCGGGATCAGGGCGGGATAGGTTTTCATGTAAAGATTGGGACGGCCCTGTTCACCCACGCAGTTGTTTTCACCTTGGTAGAAAAGGACGCCCTTGATGGCGAATTTCTGAATCGGTGCGATCAGGCCGTTGAAACATCCACCCGGATAGCTTTGCCGGTAAGTGTAGGTCTTCGGCACGTCCGGCTTGGGGGGTGCCTCCTTGCCGGCGGCTTCGGCTCTTTCCACTTGCCGTTTCCACCCGGCCAGCTTGCGTGCGAGTTCAGCCTCATAGTTATAGGCGACCACCTCGCCGTCAAAAAGCTTGAGCAGGGGTTGTGCTTCGGGAAGCTGCTCCAACTTGGCCCGGGAAACCCAGGTTTCCACCACGCTGCCGCCCCACGAGTTATCAATCAGGCCGATGGGCACTCCGGTGATGGCCGTCACGAGGCGTGCAAAGTGATAGCCCACGGCGGGGAAATCCTTCGCCATCTCTGGAGAACTCACCTTCCACACGCCCTTGAGTTCCACATAAAATGGATTGCGCTCCTCGACCGGGAAATTGTCGAGTGCGGTGGGGCTTGAGCGCAGGGGAAGGGTAAGGCAGCGGATGGTGGGAATGCCGGCCTGCGGCATATCCAGATCCGAATTGACGATGCCTCCGGCGGCCGACTCCATGTTGCTCTGCCCGCTGCAAAGCCATACGTCGCCGATGAGGACGTTCTTGAACTCCAAGGTATCCTTCTGGCCGCGGATCTTCAGTTCCTGTGGTTTGGCGTTGGCCGGCATGGAGTCGAGGGTCAGCAACCACTTCCCGTCATCGCCTACGGTGGCTGTCTTGGTTTGCCCGTTGAACTGAACGGTTATCGCATCTCCCCGCTCGCCCCATCCCCACACATTCAAAGGCTTGTCGCGTTGCACCACCATGCCGTCGCCAAATACTCGCGGCAGCTCCAACTTCGCCTCCGCTATCGAAAGCGAGAATGAGGTCACAGCCACCATACCAATCATCCATGGCATTCTTTTCATAATTCAGTATTGTTAGTTTGTTAGTTTGAAAGCGGTGCGGTCACGCGGCCGAGGGTTTCGGACCGCGCGATCTCGCGGCCGTCGGCGAAGACGCGCAGGCCCTTGCCCTGGTTGTATTTCGTGCCGGTCTTGTCCCATAGGATGGTTAGAATCCGGCCATGATAGGAAACCTTGTCCAAACAGAACCAGTCCCACTGGCCGTCGGGCACGAGCGGATGGACTTCCACGACATCGTCGGCCCGCGGTCGCAGGCCGACCAGGCCGGTGATGATAAGGTCGCAATAGCTGGAATGGTTGTAGTCTTTGCCGCGCTCGCGCAGCACCTTGTCGGGCTGCCCCTTCGTCACCAGTTCGGCGTTGCGCTCTTCGCAACGTTTGCGCGCGATCCATTCGCCGGTAAAGGGATCGAGGTCTTCGTCAATCCACGACACGACCCGCCCGTCGGCGAGTTTCCGGCGCTGGGACTGCGCATAGATCTTGAGGCTCTTGAGATAATCTTCCTTGCTGATGGCGTCCTGCTCGTAATGGTGCAGCACGTTGGCCATGGCTGTTAGAGTGACTGCGGTCGCGTACGGCCAACTCGGGCCGTTCCACTGGCAGCCGTGGCCTTCGTAGGAGACCTTGAAGCCTGGGTGGCGTTGTTCGGCGGTGGTTGGCCCGAAGGGAGCCAGGAACCCCTTGGGATCCATCAACTGTTTCCAAGCGACCTCATAGCCCTTGCCGGCCTCGGGCAGATTGAAATACCAGGGAGTGTAGCCGTGCAACTCGCGCACATCCACGAGTCCGGCCTCCTTACTGGCGTCCGCGCCGTCGTTGAGGGCCTGCACGCTGTTATTGCGGCCCATCCGGATATCGAACGACTTGCTGATCTTGCCATCGGCGGCGTGGTTCTTCCCACCTCCCAGCGCGCGCCACTCAAGGATGCCCCCTGACTTGTTCCTGGCCGACTGCACCTCAAGCCGGATGGCGTCGCTTTGGACCGGGTCGAAGACGACCTTGTTGAAGGTGTCCGGGGCCACACCGTAGTCCCCGTGGTTTCTAGCTGGCACCCACTCTTGCCAAGAGCGGACCAGCACGCGCCAAGATGCCGGTTTCCCTAGCGCGGGATCGCCCTCCGCCCAGTAAACCTCGACCGAGTCAAAAGTCCTCGGTTTGTCGAACGTGTATTGGACCCACTCCAAGGTCCCGCGGTGCTCACTGTCCATCCAATGCAGTCTCGGCACCGAGCCATCCTGCGAGTTCCTAGGCGTGGTCAGTTCATAAGAACTGCGTTGCAGTGTCTTGAAGAACTTCGCCTCCGCATCCCATAGTTTGGTCTGGACAAGTTGCTTGAGTTGCTCCGCCTTGTGCCGGTAGGTAGCAGACAAGTCCTTGCGGCCTGCCAACTCGGCGATCCGGGCGATGGCGTTGGCATCGCCGAACATGTAGCTGTTGATAGTGGCTCGCTTGCCACTCTTGCCGATCGAGACCTCCATCCCGTCGCGGTCGTCAATCTGCCAGAATAGGCCGTCGGGCGTCAGGCGATTCTGTTCCCAACCCTCGTAATTCTGGACCAAGTCGTCCAGCAGGCCAGTCACCAATGCTTGGTTGCCTTTGACCAGATAGTAAGCGTAGATCGCGTCAGCGGCCCAGAAACTGTATTGCCGCGGGCTGCCGCCCTTGCGAAACCAGAAGGCGGCGTAGTCATCGAGATACTTCGCGTCTGCCAGCCAGCGGCCTTCATAGAAGTGATGTCCGGCCGGGCAAGAGATCGTGTTATGCTTGGCAGACCACGAGACCTGCGGCAGGAACTCGGTGATCACCCAGCCATCGGGCGTCCGCTTGAGGTGCTTGCGGTAGGTCCACCAGCGGAAGTAGTACGTTCGCTCGAGGTCCTCGTCGGGGCACTCGAAGAGCGGGATGTTTGCCTTCAGGAAGTCCCACGCATTGCTGTTGGCATAGACCTGGGTGTAAAGCTCCTCGTCATTCTGGTTGAAGGTGTTGCTGTAATGCCGGAATGAGTCCGCGTTCAGAACACTGTCTGGTTGCTTGTCCGCCGCGCCACTGTGGGCCTGCATGGCGGCCACCAAGCAGGCGGCGAGCCGTGTTCGGCGTACTAACATGCTTATTTCCATATAAGTCTCACAGGGCCTATTAACCCTGATGCTGGCAGATCGGTTTCGCTCATCTCGTGCTGGGCGGAACCGCCCTCCGGGTAGATTGCCGGGTTGGCCTTGCCAAGACGAGGTTGAAGATCAATCGGGACTTCAGGAGGTTCCTTGAGGCCGCTGACATAATTGATGAGCGTGTTGGTCACGAACACCACCAGCCGGTTCTTTCCGACGCGAATAGCCTTGGTTACATCAAGCCGGTACGGTGCCATCCAGGCGACACCCACAGCCTGGCCATTCAACTCAACTTCAGCAATGGTGCCGACCTGCCCGAGGTCAAGCATCCGGCGCGCGCCGTCCACCAATAACCCGTCGGGCAGTGTGAATTCGATTTCGTAGCGGCCCGTTCCGGAGAAATGTCTAGTGCGACTGGCGTTAGTCCATGAAGCAAGCGCACTGACGTTTGTCTCGAAGCTATCGAAGGCATATCCTTCGAGTCTCATCTGCCACACGCCGGTGATGGAGAACGGATCTGGCAACAGCGACTTGTAGGCATCCGCGCTAACCGGTTTCGCTAGTGGCTGGCCCGGCACAAACACAAAGAACGCCGACTCCCACGGTTCGAAATCTACCGCGATAGTTGTGCCGCTGGTGTCGGCGCTATAACCAGGCACAAAGGTGGTCTTGCCGGTGATGGCGTCCCAGCGCTGCGGCACTTTGCCTGTGACGCGGAAGGAGACGTCGGTGGCGACGCGATTCGGTTGGAGGTTGCAGACGAAGTATACGTCCACTTCGTCCACTCGCTTGTGGATGAATGTCAGTCCGTCACTCTGGGCATGGCCGGCCAGGGCAAAGTCCGGCGGCGTTAATCTCGACAGCACTGCGAGCAACCGGCGCTGCGCGACACTGAGCGGTGGCGTAGGTTTGCTAGGCTGGCGTCCCGGATTGAAGGCGGTGCGCTCGATCTTGTAATCCGGCAAGAAGACCCCGCCAGACTGGCGTGCCGGGTCAGTGCTGAATAGGTTGCCCACGATCTGTCTCAACTCGCGGTCATTTTCCTGGTAACTCTTCAGCCCCGCGGCCGCCGCCGGCAATTTGTCGAGCGCCACGATGGTTCCGCCCGCTTGGGCGAAATCCCGGATGGCGCGCATGGTTTCAATCGGCACCACCGTCGTGCGGGGTAAGATGAGCATGCCATAGGTATGTCCGCTAACTTCGATCCGCCCATCCCGAAACATAGCGCGATGCTGTAAGAGATCGTCGTTGACAATGTCGAAGTCGTAGCCGTTGGCCACGAGTGTCTTGGCGAGATTGCCGTAAGGCATCACACGGCGCGTGCTACCCCAAAGGGCGCGTTCGCTCCAGGCGGTTGCCTGGGGAGAGTACATGAGCACATCGGCCACGAGCCGGCCCTGGCGCAGTAAGGAACAACTCCGCGCCACATACTCCGCCATACAATGATAATACCTCCACCAAGTGTTCCAGTGGCCGATGCGGTTGGCCCACGGAAAGTCGCGGCTGGGAGCGACGTGTGGTTCGGGTGAGGCGAAATAGCCATGATTGTAGAACTGGGTGATGCCGTCGCGCAGGAAAGCGTCGGTCGCGATCTTGAGATCCTGCATATCGGTTCGGTAACGCGCGGGATGGATGAATGTGTAGGCTTCCGCCGACACTATGTCGCGTCCGTAGAACCGCGCCCCGGACGAGGTGGCTTTGCGCGGGTCGGCGACCGGCTCGAACCGGCAGGTGGTTACTTCAGTTTCGGGCCGGGCGGTCGCGCCCGCACCCTGAACCAACTCTTCGGTGAATCGGTAGTGCGGTTGGATGCGCGCCTGGACATGATGCGCTTCACACCATTGGTTGAAGGGTTTGAAGAAGGCGTCCAAAGTAACTTGGTTCAGGTAATCGCCAATGTCGTAGCGAATCCGTGCTGTATCCGGACCTAAGTCGAACCAGAGTGCGGGGAGATACTTCGTAAGATCGTAGCCGGCGTGTTTCTCGAAGCCCGCCAGCGTGTCGGTGCTCCAGAGAAGAGCGTTGGCCAACGGCCAAAACTCAAAGCTGTCACAAAAGAATGAATCCACGGTGCGGCCAAACTCTTCCCCGACGGCTGTCTCGAGGGTGCCGCCCAGATGCTCGCAATAGCGTTGCACAGCGCCCCGGTTTAGGTGGTCAATCACCATAGCTGGCGGCTGAAAGCTCTGCGCCGCGCACTCCTGTTCGGTGAACTCCAACCAGAAAACCATTAGTCGCCACTGGCCCGGCGGCACCTCCCATTCGAGTGTACCGGCAGCCGGATTAACCCAGGTGGTGAGCACGGTAAGCGAACCGGCGTCCAGTTGGCCTTTTCCGGTGAGGCGGCCCGCGACCACAGCGACGACCGTGCCGGGCTGACGCAGGTTGGGCGCTTCAGCGCGACGAACGCCTTTGAGCTCCGGTAGCGGCAAAGCACCGCTAAACCAGGTGCCGCCATCTAAGTCCTTGCTGGCGAGGCAGAGCACTTTGCTCTGATCTTCCTTCGGCACCCAAGAGCCGCCGAAACCCCAGCCGGGGCTGAAGGTTATCGCCACCTCGAGATCCAGCCGCTTCGCTTCAGCCACCGCGTGCTTCACTAAGTCAAGGAACTCCGGTGTAAGATACTCCACGTTCCCCTTCTCGTACACCTTCCACATGCTCATGATCTCGACGCCGCCAATCCCTTGCCCTGCCATCTGTTCGAGTTGCCAGGTAATGTCGGCTTGAGTCAGCGCATTGCCCGGCCACCACCAGCGCGTGTGTGGCTTATAGGTTCGAGCCGGCTTGTCCCAGCCGGACTTCAGCGCCTTGATCGTGGCCTCACCATCGGCACTTGGATTGGCAGCCGTTGCAGCGCCTGTAGAAAACACAAGCGCCAGCATTGCGCACACCCCAGCAAACAGTCTCTTCGTGCGGATGAACGGGCTTCCACTCGGACGCTTTCGAGATGCTGGCTTCATGTTACCTCACCTTCATTCGTCTCCACTGGTCAGTTCAAGCACGGTTACGCTGTATCTGGGCAACTTAACCACCAGACGACTATCATCGATCACCGCGGGCCTCTCCTCGCGCTCGATGAAAATGGCCTGGTGTGGCGTGACATCTTTCGCCATCAGCAACCTGGCTGAGGCTCTTAGGGGCCGGGCCAGGTTCGTTAGTTGCAGCTCCAGCGTTCGGTCTTGTGCGATACTGCGATTGATGATCGTGGCATAGACTCGGCGACCATCGGCATTCACCGAGGCGCAAACGTCGAGGTCAGCATTGGCAGGCAGTGGCGGCAGCTTCAGTAACCGATTTCCCTGATGGACCTTGAAGGCGGCGAAGACTTTCCCCGCCGCGTCGAGTTCGGCGATCAAAGGTGTGACCTTTATGGCGCCCTCGGTGACGGGCTGGAAATAGTAGGCTTGTTCGATGCCCAGCGTCTCCGCTTCGCGGCATAGAAGGTTGAGCACGCCGGCCGCGTAGAGCCCCATGCCCGCCGTGCCCGGCTGGCCCCACATGGTATTCCACTCGTCGAAAATCGCCGGCATAAGCAGTTCGTCATGAGCCTTCTTCAAGAGTGGCCGAAGGTATCGGGTGGGGGCTTGGGCCACGGCCTGCATGTCTTCAGCCTTGACGGCACCAAGGACATAGTCGTGGACCGAACCGTAACTTAACATCTTCCCCGCTTGTTCAAGCAGCGGCTTGTTCCAATCTGAAGTGTATGTGCATCCCACCAATCGGACTAAAGGGTCCACCCTCTTCATCGCCTCGGCAAACACCTTGGTCTGGCGCGCGCAGTTAGCGGCATCCTTCATGCCCCCTCTACCAAAATAGTAGAGTTCGTTTCCTAAGAACCAAGTCTTTACGCCGTAGGGTTCCTGATGTCCGCGCTCAATGCGAAGCCTGCCCCATTTCGTTTCCGGACCGCCGTTGCAGTATTCGACCCACGCTGCCGCATCCTCCGGTTGAGTCTCGCTCAGCCGCACAGTGAGGGCGGGTTCACAACTAATCTCCCGGCACAGGGCGACAAACTCATCAATGCCGAGTTCCTGGGTGTCATATTGGTCGGTGTCGGGAAGCAGGAAGCCAAGGTCCGTCGGCCCAATCGGCGGGCGGCGATCCACGGGCAGCAGTCCATCCTGCCAGCGATAGAACTCAGCGTAACAGCCTCCGGGGAAGCGCAGACCGCCAGGCTTGAGCTGCTTGAGTAACTCGATCACGTCCCGACGCATGCCGTGAAAAGCATCGGCGGGTTGCACTGACGCCGCACCGATCCAGAAAACGCCGGGGGTTTTGCTCCCTATCTCCAAGCGTGCATTTTCCGCAGTTGCCGAGGCGACAAACTCGCTGGTCCAGAGTTGCCAGTCTCCGGGCTTGATCGTTGCTTCAACTGCGACAATGGCCTGAATCCCTTTGTCATCCGCGATCCGCATCCAGACACTCCGATCCGCTTCGGACTTCAGCCGCCATCGAAACACATAGCGCGTACCTTTACGAAAGGCCAGCGATTCCTGTTGTTGTCCCAAGTTACCCAGGCCCTGACTGCCCAGGCGGACCGCGCCTTTGCCAACAAAGATCACTTGATTGTCCATAGCCACGCCGCCGGCATCGGGAATCGAGTACCACCGCTGAGGCAGGCCGTTGCTAACAGCGGCGAACTTGCGGTTAGCGACCATCTCAGCACCTAAGCCGCGCCAGACCGCCCGCCGTGTGACCTCCAAGTTGTGGCCGAATAACAGCGGTGAAATTACCGCTCCCCGATTATTCGCGTCGAGCGTCAGACTTATCGTCTGGTCCTGGCCGACGCTGATCGTCACCGGCTCCGACTGTAGGCCCTCCGCTGTTACGCTCAAGCGAATCTCACCCGGTGTGCGGGCCGCTTTGATCACCGCCAGACACAGGCCGTGAAACGCCTTATGTTCCGCGGCCTTGAAAGGTTCGTGATTAGTTGGGTCACCATTGTCCACGCCGGCGATTGTGCCGGGGCCTTCAAGGCCGAAGACGACTTGGTTGTCAGCGTTTGGGCAAAGGTTGCCGTCCTTGTCAACAATGCGCACCTCGACATACGAGAGATCCTCTCCATCGGCCGCGATCTGCCTGCGGTCAGGGCGGACAAGCAACCTTGCTGGCTCGCCCGCCGTGCGCACTTCGTCAATGAGCGTCTGCCCACCCTTCTTACCGACGGCCTTGAGCACCCCCGGCTCGTAGGGCACCTTCCATTCCAGGTGCAGGCTGTTAGTGTCCTTGAAATCCTTGCTGCCAAGCGATTTGCCGTTGAGAAGCAGTTCGACCGATTCCGCGCTCGTGAAACACCACACCGGGATTTCCTTCCCCTCGAACCCCTTCCAGTTCCAGTGCGGCAGCAGGTGGATTACCGGCTTATCCGTCCACTGGCTTTGATAGAGATAGTAACGGTCCTTGGGAAAGCCGGCCAGATCAACGATCCCGAAGTAAGAGCTGCGCGCAGGCCAGTCATAGGGCGTCGGCTCGCCGAGGTAGTCAAAGCCAGTCCACACGAATTCACCCGCGATCCAGGGCGCGTTCTTAACCGCCAAGAGGCTGGCCTCGGCGGTGCAACCCCAGCTTGGCCGGTCCAAATCGTAGGAGACGCACTGGTTGTTGGCTCGCTTATTGATGGCCACCTGGCCGGCAGGATTAAGTTCCAGCCCGTATTCTCCGCGGGTGCTGAGCGCCGAGGAGGTTTCGCTGGCAACCAGCACCTGGCCCCGTTGGTTTGTATATTCGCTGGTGAAGTAATTGATACCGACGACCTCCAACGCCTTGGTGAACCCATTCTTGATAGCGGGGCCTATCTTATTCACGCCGGATGTTACCAGCCGCGTCGGATCTTCGCGGTGACAGATGTCCGCCAACCGCTGGGCCATGACACCACCTTGTAGTGCGGCCTGTTCTTTGATTTCATTGCCGATACTCCACAGAATGATACACGGATGGTTGCGATCGCGACGAATCATGCTGACTAAGTCCCGCTCACTCCATTCCTCGAAAAACCGCTTGTAGCCATACTTCATCCCGCTTTTGGGAATGAGCCATTCATCGAAAATCTCGTCCATGACGACTAAGCCCATCCGGTCGCAAAGCTCCAACAGTTCGGGAGCCGGCGGGTTGTGACTGGTGCGGATGGCGTTACAACCCATCGCCTTGAGGATCTCCAGTTGGCGCTCAATCCCACGGCGATGCACGGCCGCACCCAAACAGCCCAAGTCGTGATGGTTGTTCACGCCCTTGATTTGTACCCGCTTACCGTTGAGAAGAAAGCCGTTGTCGGCTGTGAACTCGAGGGTGCGAATGCCCAAAGGCGTTTCGTAACTATCCACCAAACGGTCGCCGACGCGAACCTCAGAAATCACCTGATACAGGTAAGGCTTATCGAGTGACCAACGCCTTGGATTCTCGACCTTGATAGTGTGGTCAAACTCATAACTGCCACCAGTGGCGATCTGCTCGGCGGCCTGGTGTTCGGCGATCTTCCTGCCGTCGGCATCAATAATCGTTGTGGTCAGCGTCGCTTTAACTGCCTCCGCGCCATCGTTCTGCACTTGGGTACGAATGCGAACTTGAGCTGCGGCATCGGCCACTTCCGGCGTCGTGACGTAAGTTCCCCACGGGGCCACATGTAACAGATCGGTAATAGTCAGCCAGACATGGCGGTAGATGCCGGCACCTGAGTACCAACGGGAGCAGGGCTGCTGAACATTGACCCGAACCGCCAGTACGTTGGTGCCCGGTTTCAACTGCGGCGTTAGATTGTAACGGAAACTAGTGTAACCATAGGGTTGCTTGCCCAGATGCGCGCCATTGAGCCAGATGTCGCTGTCCATATAGACGCCATCAAACTGGACCGAAACACACTTCCCACTGGCACCTTCGGGCAGCGTGATGGTCTTGCGATACCAACCAATGCCGCCATTAAGAGCGCCAGCACTGTTGCCGCCCGGGCTTTTCTGATCAAACGGTCCATCCATGGTGGCCGGATCGGTGCCGGGCGGGCCTTCGATGCTGAAATCGTGGGGCACATCCAAAGTGCGCCAATCGGCGTCCGCCATCTCAGGCTTCTCAGCCGCCGTTAAATCGCCCAGATGAAAGCGCCAGTCCTGGTCCAGCGAGAGCCTCCGGCGGCCCCCGGTCGCTGCCGCCTCCGCCGCTCGACCGAATGGAACGTCGCCGAACAGCAGCAGAGTGACGATGGTGAACGCGACATAACTACGAACACGGCATTTTAGCATACGGCTCATCTTACTTGAGATTCCTCGCGACATAGTTGTTACTTCTGTCTAACGCTATTTACAGGCACAGGTTGCCTGGCCAGACCGATCTGAAACGTCTTGCCGAGGTTACAGGTGCCCTGAAAGTAAAACCAATACTCATCCCCATGTCGGAGAACATCGCCATGACCAAAAGCTCCCGCCGCCCAGGCCGGAATGTTCATCTTGATTCTGCCATTGTCGGTGAAGCTATCGGTGAGACTTGGGGAAGTGTATGATTTGTAGTACTCTCCCTTGTGAGACCACCCGACACACGCAAGTATCGTGTAAGTCGAGCCGTCTTTGAGGACGATGTTACCTTCGCCGACGGCTCCAGTCAGAACGGATTGGGACGACCAACCAACCAAATTCGCCGAAGTCACGTAATGAACTCTTTCCTGCATGTCGTTAAAGAAAAGATAGTAACGACCGTCCTCCTGGTAGATAGATGGATCATTGCATTTCGACAGGTCTTTTAAGACCGGGTTGCCGGGACTCTTGGTCCAGTGGCGAAGATCCGTGGAGGTGGCGCAGCCTATGGCAACCTTCTTGCCTGCGCCGGCATAGTACAGGTAGTAGATGCCGTCTCTAAGCATAGGTTTGGCCGGAGCTTGTGGTCGGGCATCATCCCATTCGCCCGGCTGGCCTTTGCCGATGGCTACTCCCTGTCTGGTCCACTTAAGGCCATCGGGTGAAGTCGCGTAATCTATCCGTGGTTCTCCTTTGCCGCCAGCGCCTGTGTCTTGCCACGGGTTGGCGCTGGTATAATACATGTAATAGGTTTCCCCGGCCTTGATAATGGATGGATCCTTGGCCCAATTGTCATCCGGATCTGAATAGACAGGCAACTCCGCCGCCTGCCATGCAGAGGTTGCTACCGACGCCTCCAGCAACGCCACCGGAGGTTCTGCGCCCCGACTGGGAGGCGCGCCCAGCGCCAGGGTCAACCAGGCAAAGCCAACGTAATGAGCTATCCGAGCTGGCTTCATGTCCGGAGCACCCTTCCTTACTTCCTCTCTGACGGACCCGTCGGATTGGTCGGCGCTTTTGGGCCGCCCAACAATTCCACCATCGCCTTGCCCATGCCTTCGCCAATAAGGTAGTAGGTCTCGGCGTTGCAGTTCCAGTGGTAGCCGAACCGGGTAGGCGATTCGGCGGGGGGCCGATAGAAGCCCCGGGTTTCCACATATCGAACGTCGCCCTTAAACTCCGGGTGACTGGCGGCCGCCTTCTGGGCGGCCATGATCATCAACCGGCGGTCCACCTTCTGCTCCCATCCTCCGAATCCACTGCCACCAATCACAAACGGCAAATTGGTCACGCCGAGATCCTTGCGAACATCCTTGATGAAATTGACCAGGTTCTGCTCGTACTCCTTGCTATCCGCCATACTGCACCCGTCGTTCCAGCCCTGGTGCCAGCCGAAGCCGACAATCTCGTACCCACTATCGGCCAGTTCAGGGAAGTCGGTCTTAAGATTCGCGAGCTGTTTCTTCACGCCCGCAATCATCCCGTCGTACTGATCTCCGATACCAGGGCCGCGCTCCTTCTCACCTGACTTGCCGGAACTCGGCGGCCGCCAGGGGCCGGCGAGACTCGTGCCGCCCGGCCCGAACTTGATCAGCAGCACCGGATTGTCAAGATAGTCGCCAACCGTCCAACCGAAGCCAATCTCAGGTCCGATTGAATCCTTTGCCGCGCTTCTGCCTATGGTCAACGGGCACTTCGTATCATAGTAAGACAGCCAAACGTCAGCGCGCACGATCCAGTTTCCATCCTTGTCAAGGAGTTGCTGGTAACGTGCTGCGGTAGCCGGGTCTTTGGTCAGGGTTTCCAGCGTGCCTTTTTGCTCCGGCCTGCCTTTTATGACTCCATGTCCCTCCATATTCGACTGGCCGGCCAGGATGAAGACCTTGATGGGACCTTTCCCAACTGGTGCGCCCCAGGCCGGCCCCAGCGCCAACAGGCCCGCCGCCACACTGACTACGATGCACTGGCGAATTCTTTCTGTTCTCACGGCTTCTCCTTAGTGGTTGCGAACCTACTGCGGACGTTCTTCCGGTGTCAACAGTTTGACCTCGTGCAAACACAAACCGTAGCGCCCTCCCGGAGGGTTGAGGCCGAGCTTCACTCCATTCCAGCCGGGACTGAAATTCGCGGAATAGCACAACCACAGAGACCGCCCGTCGGGGCTGATGAATTTGCTCGGGAAATTAAGGAAGTATCCTTGCTCCCCAAAATCCTTCATGTAGGAAACCATCCGCCAAGGGCCGGTGAGAGCGTCGGCCTCCAGAATGTACGAAGTCATCTTAGCAACCGTCGGCCAGCCATCGGTCACGCACAGGAGATACTTCTTCAGGCCGGGCACGTAGGTGGCGGTAACACAGCCCATGTGGTTATTCCATTCGATCAGTGGCTTGATTTGCTCAAAGCTCTTCGTCCAGACCGGTTTGCCGGCGGAATCATGGCCCGCGAAGAACTCATAAGCCTGGAGGTCATTCATGGTTTCTGGCGAGGGTTTGACGCGGGCCAGATACACTTGATCGGCCGTGATCCAACTTAGATTGGCATGGGCGAAATCGTTGGTGCAACCCTCAACCACTTGGAACGTCTCTCCGGGTTTTCCCACCTTGAGGCACGGGCGCGGTTGGGGATCACTCTCCACCGCTCCCATACCGAGTAAGTATGCTCTGCCGTCCGGCGAATGTTCCATGTTCTTGCCGAAGTCCACGAAGTGCGGCGCTCCCATCTTGACCGGACCGAGGAACTTCCGCGGCTCAGGGAAGAGCGGTTTCGCAGGTGTGTGGGGTGAAGGTTCCCACGTCTTGCCAAAGTCGCGTGAAATCTGGAAACCGGGCAGCGGCCCGAGATTGGGCCAGTTCCAGACAAACCCGTTGTGCTTATATCCACCGTCAGGCCCCAGGCAGTAGGTGCCATAGTACCAGATGCCGTTGTACACCAGGGAGCCAGCGGGGTAACGTCCCTGATAGGGCAGAGCACTGGCTTCCTTGGTCGGAGACGTGTTATGTATCGCCAGCTTGAGCGGGTCGTCACCGATCATCACCGCATGGCCGGTCTTGGCGGTCGCCCCGGACCCTGAGGAGCAACTGACGCCATCGGTGCTGCCGTCGGTCCAAGGCGAATAGAGATTGCCGTCGCTGGCCCAGCAAGGATACCAAGTGTCGCCACAGCGATAGTCGCTGTGGCGACCGGTGAAGGAAAGCCCGGCGAGACTCTTCGACTTAGGGAACGGGCAATCCTTAGGAAGGCTGGATTCCCAGACAAAAGCCGTTCCGTCGGCGGGCGGTGTGTGGTTCGTTTCCTCGGCCGTCACAGGGCAAGCAGCGAGGAGTCCAAGCAGCAAGGTTGGTGTAGTTTTCATAGCATCGTGATTTCGGTATGTGGGAAACCCCGTTCGTTCAATACACCAACAACCGCGCTGACTTAGGCGCAAAGGGGTCCAGTCGGATGGTGTTAGTGCCGAGCTTGAGGAGCGGCGTGACGTCCAGACGCAGCGGTTTGCCGATGAAGCCACCCGCGAACTGGCTATTAACGCTCACACTGGCGGCGGCCTCGGGCGTCAGGTTGTCCACTTCCAGATAAACCCGCGATTTGGTTAGATCAAGGTTCGCGGGAATTTCGCAGCTTCCGTTAAACGGATTTGCCTCCACCGGACTGGCGTTGTAATGCCTCCCAGCAGCATCGCGGATGGCTTTCTGCTCCAGAGCGGAGGGGTTATCGCTTAAGATGACGGTCTGCGTATCATTGCCCTTCAAGGTGATGCGTTTGCCCCCAGCGGTGCATTCGGCTTCCAGGGTCTTGACCACGCCAGACGCCGGGTCATCGCCATCCGCCAGCCGCGACACCAGAAGTTGGCGTTCGCCGGCGTCAATCCGTTTCTGTAGGCGCTCCCGCACATCGCGGCTGCGCTGCACATCGCCCGGGACGCCGTAAGTGGCCTTCACCACAACGAGCTTGGCGGGCGGAGTCTTATCGGCCTCGGGCCGTGTGTCGCGCAGCGGGATTTCGCGTTTCGGCTTCATTCCTTCGCTAAGGCGGTTCGGGAGTTCGCGGTCCTTAGTTTGGAACACCAGCAGGACACTCTCCATAGGTTCCAGTGTAAGGGAGAACTCGGTGTTCTGGCCTTCACGTTTGCTGGGAATGGATGTGATCTCGTTACGCATGGGATCCCATATTTCCGGCGTTCCATTTACGGCTGCGCGGAGTTTGAATTGTCGGGCGGCACCTTCTAGGTTCTGGTTGCAGACGAGGAAGACATCCCGCCCGGCTTTTTGGCGGTGCAGGACGTGCAGCCAGTTACCGGTGTCACCAGCCAGCACTTCTAAAGCGGGCCGGATGCCGGCGTCGTCAGCTAACACTTTGCGGAGCTCCTCGGACGTGGGTTTGGCGGGGAGAAAGTAGGATCGTCCGCCGGCGGCACTGGTCTGGCAGCGTGTAAGACCGGGCGTGGCAGCACCCCAAAGTGCGTCGCGCAGTTTCGCGATGTCCTTGGAATCACGGCCGAGGGTGGCGGACTTGGAGGGTAACATGCCGTAGCCGACTACCACGCCGCCTTTCTCGAAGAACTCGCGCGCCTTGGTCAGTGTAGGATAAGGGATCACCTCGACGGCCGGCATGACCAGTACCTGGTAGTCTTCCTTGTGCAGCTTGATTTCTTTGCCTTCCAGTGCGGCGTCCTTTTCCCAGGCGTCGTATTGCAGCCAGTCGCAGTCGAACTGCGCGTCCTGCAATGCACTGGTCAGTTCTTCCGGACGCTGTTTCGCGCCGACGTGGTAACTCTGCCCCAGGTGCAGGAACGCCACGGGGGCGACGTGCCGGCCACCAGTCAGCATCAGGCTCAGGCGGCTGGTGTAGTCAGCCCAGACACGGTAAAGCGGCCAGCGAGGCTCTTGGCCGCCGTTGTAGAAGTAAGGCGGAAAGTCGCCGTCGTACGGTGCCCGAGGATTGAAGGAGTGCGGGATGAGAAAGTTCACGCCGCGGACCTGATGCCAGTCAGTCAGCCACTTCATCGTCGGATAGGTCAGGGGCTGGTTATAGCCGCCGAAGATTTCGCAGAAGGCGATGTCGTTATCCTTGTTATAGGTGTGCGAGACCGAGCTGGCCATCTTAGGCATCTGGTATTCGCCCATGTTGCGCTGGCCGGGCTGGAGTTGGCCGCAGACTAAGTCCATGCCGCCCATGCCGCTGTATTTCTGCAACTGCATCATGTTGCCGCCGGACATATCCCGGCTGAACATGTCGCCGCCGTGCTCCATGAAGTGCCCCATGGAGACGACCTTCCGCTCGCGGCACCAACGGCTCATGCCGCCGTACATCGTGCGGCCCCAGGACTCGGCGAAACAGTCCAGGTAGGAGTAATAAGCGGAAGTCTGCTCCTCGCCCGCGAGCTTGAATTTATAGGCGACCAGCAGCTTATTCAGGTCGAGCTTGCGCTCGGCGATCAGTTTCGGGACATCGCTGCCCCAGTCGCCCTGGGTTTCCGGTTCGTCGTAGAAATAGCCGGTGATCGTATTGCCAAAGTCACTTTGAAAGCGATCATAGTGCGGCTGGTAAACGGTCTTGATAAACCAATCAACACACTCCGGATCAGCGCCATCTACGGACACGTATCTTTGTTGCCCACCCTTAGTGCCATTGAATCTCCAGGTGAATTTCATGATGCGCCAGGTGCCCGCCGGCACCGCCCACTTCAGTTCGCCGTTCTGGATTGAAGAGGTCAAGTCCACCAGGCTTGATCCGTCCACGCCGCCCGCGATCTCCTGGCCCGCGACCACTGCGATCATGTTGGTGTCGTCGCCGCTGGTTTCGCTGATGGCTTTCGGGCCTTCGACGCGGAAGTCCGAGGCCACGATTCGCTTGCTGCCGTACTGGGGTGGAACGCGCCCGCCCATCATTTGGCTGGGCCACCACCAATCGTCGTAGATGAACAGAGTCAGGTCGTTTTTCCGGGCGAAGTCGAGACAGATGCCCACGTCGCGGTACCAGCCTTCGCCCAACCAGTCCTTATGCGGACGCGGCTCGGTGGTGAAGGTGCCGTTGTGGCCCTCCAGCACCTTCTGCAACTCACCCTCCAACTGGGCGCGGCTTTCGTCGCCGTGCATCCAGAACAGCGGCCCGGTCAGACGCCGGGCTTCCATCGGCAGGCCGACGAATTGCTTTTCAAGCAGGGCGATGTCGTCCCCGGCCGCCCGCGGCGCGCCATTCAGGACCGTCCACAGACAGGTACCGGCAATTAGGATCTTAGTGTTCATATTTTCTCTAGTTGACTGATTTCATTCAAGGAGGCGTGGAACGGAAACGATCCGTTCCCAAAGTGCGACGACTCAGGTGGCCCCACCCCATTGTACCAGGGCGCTGGATAGTAGTCTGTCCTTCCCCTACATGCAACAGAAAAACCGCAATCCCTTCCATCCGCGGTGCATCCCCAAGTTGTCGGTTACTTCGGGAGACGCCGGGTGAGGGCACCCGGCCTACAACAGCAAGCGCACGCCGCT
>CAINDV010000618.1 GCA_903847485.1 uncultured Verrucomicrobiota bacterium | reverse complement strand
TCAACCGGTTCAGCGCTCCGGCCAACCGCAGCGAATAAGGCACCCGGCCAAGTGCGCGCCGGGGCTGACGATTTCAGACTGTGACGCCGTTTCTTAGGCAAGCGAACAATGTTACACTCCGTGGCTGGAGGTGAGGTATGGGACCATTGGAGCACGCGAACAATCAGGAACTGCTGTCCAACTTGGCGGGGCCGTCAGTCGCCGGAGTGTTGATGGAACAATACGGCGGCTTGACCGGACTGGCATCGGCCTCGTTTGACGAATTGCAAGCGGTCAAAGGCATCGGCCAGTCGAAAGCGGCGGCGATCAAGTCGGCGTTCTTGCTGGCGCAGCGGCTTTCGCGGGAGGTCTATCCAGAGATGACGTTGCTGGACACGCCAGAACGGATTGCCGACCTGCTGCGCGAGTCCAGCAGGCTGCGCACGGTGGAGCAACTGCAAGTCATCCTGCTCAACACCCGGCGGCGTCTGATCCGCGTGGTGGACGTGTCCCAAGGCACGCTCGACACAATTTTGGTGCATCCAAGAGAAGTTTTCCGGCCGGCAATCGCAGCTAACGCCGCCAGTATCGTGTTGGCACATGGGCACCCAAGTGGAGATCCAACCCCTTCTGAAGCAGACATTAAGGTGACGCGCGACCTCATCCGTGCCGGGCAGTTGCTCAAGATAGAGGTTCTTGACCACGTCATTTTGGGCCGACGAACCCCAGAGCGGCCGGTGGACTTTGTTAGTTTGAGAAGTCTAGGGTTTTTCATGGGCCAGTAAGGGTCAGCATGGTAATGGGCGGTGATGGGGCTGGGAACCACGGCTATTCGGCCACGGTGCTGCGGGAGGTGCCGCCGCCCATGAAGCGCCGACTGATTTCGACCAGAATGAGATCGCACACCGCCGCTGGAGGATGTTGGGCGGTGTCAATCTTCAGCGCCTCGGCTGCGCAAAACGTGTTGTTCTGGTCAGCCGCGAGGCGTTGGGTCACTCCCGGAAGCCCGGTGGTCTGTAGCTGCCGCTGTTCGAGCACGTCGGTGGGCGCGGTGAAGAAGATCTTCATATCCGCGTCGGGAAACACTCGCGCCCCCATATCGCGCCCCAACACGATCACCCGCCCGGTGCCACACAGCCGCCGCAGGGCGAGGTTTACCATGTCACGCACCGGGGCCAGCTTGCCGAGCTTCGGGGCGTCAGCGCCGATGGCGTTCAACTCCTGCTTCCCAAAGCAAACCCCGTTCACCGACACCACCGCCTCCCGCACCTGGCCGCCATCGTAGTCCAGGTGAGCTTCCAAGCGCACTTGCCGACAGAATTGCGCGATCGCAGCCGGGACATCCAGGTTGATGCCCGCGACTACCGCCGCCTGGGTCAGCGCCCGGTAGAAGCGGCCGGAGTCCACGAGCACCCCACCAATGGCTTCGGCCACCAACTCCCCGGCAGTGTTCTTCCCCGTCCGCGCCGGGCCATCAATCGCGATGGTCAGATTCGCCGGCAAGGCGTCCAGGCTGAGCCGGCCGTTCCGCAGGGCACCGCCGCTGGGCAGAGTAGCATCGGTTGGGATGTTGGCTGGGGGCGTCGCGTCTTCCGGTGCCAGCTCCAAGCGGCGCGAGTTGCCGTCCAGCATTTGGTTTGGATTCGTCGTCATGGTCATTCATCAAAGACCAACGACGGCCAGGGCCGATTTCGAACAAACTTTCTTCTGAAAGGAGCGGTTTCTCCGGTGGAGAACTCCCCGAAAGGTTTCACCGGCACCCGCCGCCACCACAGGACATCCGGCGGCAGGAGCTCCAACCCGGCGGTCTTGCGCCGTCGGTTGACGACCCGGAGGATGCCTCGCACTTGGTCGCGAACTGGGGCATAGAGTTCGTAAGGCAGCGCCCGCAGCGCGTGACCGAGCCGTTCCACGGACCACCGCACGGCGAGTTGCTGAAATTGCGTTCGTAACTCTTGCAGCAACTCCTTCTGCATCCGCACGGAGGCGTGGCGGCGACCGCCCCCGCGCTCTGGCCGGCAGCCGATGGAATAGCCCATGAAGTAAAGCGGGCATTTGCGGAAATCCCGCACCTGTTTGGCTTCGGCGGCAAAGAACGGATGCTCCCCATGCGTGGCGAGAATGACATAGAAGCGGCCATAGCGCAGATACTGCACGCTGGCATGTCCCCCCTTCTTACGCCGACTGCGTGACCACTTCGAGACCGCGATGGCGTATTGCGCGATGATCTTGCGATCCGTCGCCACCGGGTCCTTGTGGTCCGGGATGCGGCCCCGGACGTAGAAGTAGTAACCGTGGGCGATGTAGCCGACGGCCAATTGCTGAACGAATCCGGCCACCGAAGTGGCCTCGCACCGATAGGCCATGTCCTGGACCTCCAAACAGGGTTATGGCGTATCAAGTGTGGGACGTTGCATGGCGGGCGCAACCTCCCGAAAGCCCAAAACCTTTTGTGCCGGCACGGTGCGGTCGCGCTCGTGGTTTCCCGCGAGGCACAGCTTCCGTGGCCGACGTGCAACCTTTGACCGGCGTGGCCGCGTGCTGAGACGCGCGCTCAGGTTGCACAGGCGGCGCGGGCGGCCAGTCCCCGGCCCGTTGGGGCCGTCCGCGCGCGCTGTATTCCTGCGGTTGCCGTTGCGCAATCAATAGCGGTTGCGCCGTGCGAAAAACCTTGGTTTCACGTAGTCATTGCCTTGCTCCCCAATACTCGCTGCCCTCATGCGAAGGCTGCCAGTCCCCTGGCAGCGCTCGCGTGAACGCAGTTCTCTTCCATCGAAGCAGGCTGGTGGAGACGAACTCCACCGGCCCGCGACGTCATTGAGAC
>CAINDV010000617.1 GCA_903847485.1 uncultured Verrucomicrobiota bacterium | reverse complement strand
GGGCACCGTCTGGAGGGAGCGCTCCCGTGCGCCTTTGCGGATGACGTGGGCACTCTGGCAGGCCGGGCAGACGAACAGTTCCGCCTTCACGGCCAGATGGAACTGGACCGCGCCTGCCTGGTAGTCGGTACGGACATATTCGTAGCCTGCCCGCACCCCGAAGGCGTGATAAAGTAAGCTTTGGCTCATATAGGTGGCCTATAGATAGCAGCTTTCGCCTCCAGGAGGAAACTTCGGGGATGAACCCTAAAATTGTAACCAGGACTTGCTCAAACGGTAGCTGTGCAACGCCCAAAACGAGACCACCCCACTGCCTAGCGCCTCGCAACTGACCTGTGTCCATCGCCTGCGCCGCGCGGGAGTGCCACGAGAAGCTGCGCGACGGGTTGTCAAGCATGCCTTGGAAGAGAACGGATACGGTATCTGGAAGGCGTCATGCCGAAATGTTCGCGGAAGCAGCGGCTGAAGTAATTGGCATCGAACCAGCCCGACCTGGCGGCCACGTCGCCAATAGCAAGGTCGTTGCGGCGCAGAAGGGAGGTGGCAAGTTCCAGCCGGCGCCGGGTCAGGTAAGCCATGGGAGGCAGGCCGACCACGGCATGAAAGAGACGCACAAAGTAGGTGCCTTCAACATGCACGCGCCCAGCCAGGGTTTCCAGTGTCCAAGACTCGGACGGCGCTTCGTCGATGAGCTTCAGGGCGGCGAGGACGGCGGGGTGTGATTTGGCAGAGCTGGGGCGCGACTTCACCGCCACATTACGTCCGAGCATGCTAAGGAGTTGGATGAGCAGTCCAAGATGGTCCCCAAAATGGCTGGAGAAATCCGCCTTCGCCAGGGCGCAGAGATCATCCAGCAGTCTGCGGCATCGCCCAAGACCGGTGGTGTCCAGGTGGAGAGACACCATGCCGTGTTGTGCTGGTGCCAAGGGAATGGTCCAAAGCAGCGAGCCTGCAAACGGATCATCAAGCATCCAGTTCAACTCCCGCCCCAGCAAGGCGGCATCGAAACCACAGTTATAGAGACTCAGGCCCTCGACGTCGGCATACCCGTGCCAGGCCCCGGGCCGGAACAGGAACACATCCCCCGGCCCGGGATGGGAGTCGCCCAAGACGCTGCGGTGCAAACAGGTTCCCTCCGTGATCACCGCAATTTCAATAAACTCGTGGTCGTGAATACAATAGTTGCCGTGGTTCCGGTTGAATCGTGCTACGATGCGGCGCTCCGGCCGGTAATAATCCTTCCATTTGATTTGATTAATCGTGGTTGCCATACGGAAATACTACTCTGCCACCACCCAGACTCAACCATAAAATTTCAATCTTATGCTAAAGAAAGTCAATTCTGTTCTAACGCCTGACGCCCCATTGTGCTAAAATTTGGGCGTGTTCGAGACATTTAGACTCGCGGCAAGCACGACCGTCAGGGCTTTTACCTTGATTGAACTGCTGGTGGTGATTGCCATAATCGCCATTCTGGCCGGGCTGCTGCTGCCGGCGCTTGGCAAGGCCAAGGCCAGCGCGCTCCGCGCTGGATGCGGCAGCAACCTCAAGCAATGGGGGACGGCGTATGCGATGTACGCCGGCGACAATCAGAATTTTTTCCCGGACAATCGGCTGGGCGACGGCATGAGTTGGATGTCTCCACTTCTGAACCCATTCTACAAGTCCTACCTGTACCCCAACCGCCGTGGCACCAAAACATCTCAGCGCAACAAGAACGACGTCCTCTATTGCCCTACCGAACAACTGCATCGGGCGGTCGAGTACAACATCACCTCGGACGCCAGTTCTCAGTTGATCGGCTACTTCGCCATGCCCTATCGCGCGAACACCGTTTATATGGACTATGATTACTGCGGGGTCGGTGGCTGGTGCTTCAAAACGAAGTTCGACGGCCCGTATCGCGCTGCGCCAATCATGAGCGACCTGTTGCAGGCCGGCGGGACATGGAACCCTGCCGCGAACAGCGGAAGTCTAGGCTGGATTGGTTCCATCGACGGAGCGACGGTGACAACGGGGAGCCACGTTGTCAATGGGGCGCCGGCGGGCAGTAATTTCTTGTTCGAGGACGGTCATGTAAATTGGCATCGAGCCAATTGGAGCAATCCGCGCGCCGCGATTGACCTCGGCACCACGAGCGTGGCTGGTGGTGGCGGCTGGCTGTATTTCTACAAGATTCCGAACATCCAGACCAACTTATGAGGGCGCTTTTCACATTTCCACGCTGCCACCGTTTGGCAGTGTGGGGGCAGCAGGAACGGTATCGAAGCAACACATCACTAAAAAGCTAATCGTTATGAAATTAGCATCCACACAACAAACGACAAACAGCAATCCATTAAACATCAACCAAAGCCAAACATCGCTAGAAACAAAACACAAAGTTAACTATATGAAAACAGATCTGAAGTCCTTCGCAAGGCGGCTGGCTGTATTGCTACAAGCTCCGAACATCCAGACCAATTTATGAGGGCGCTTTTCACATTTCCACGCTGCCACCGTTTGGCAGTGTGGGGGCAGCAGGAACGGTATTAAAGCAACAAATCATTAAGAACCAAATTGTTATGAAATTAGCATCCACGCAACAAACGACAAACAGCAATCCATTAAACATCAACCAAAGCCAAACATCGGTAGAACAAAACCACAAAGTTAACTATATGAAAGCAGATCTGAAGCCCTTCGCCAGGCAGGCAGTCACAATCGCCGGAACGCTTCTAGTAATGCTCAGCCCATCCGCATTCGGTGGGCCTGCGTATTGGAATGGCGCTACGTCTGTCAGCAGTGACTATTCGGACCCGCTCAACTGGAACCCGGTTGGAACCGTGCCTTGGGACCCCGCCTGCGACAACGTCATCATCAACCCAGGGGCCTTCCCTTGCGTGGTCAGCAATACCAACTCTACGCCCGGCAACGTCATAATATCGTTCCCCGGTGCCAGTTTGACCATTGTCACAGGCGGTGAACTGACCACGGCGGG
This sequence comes from uncultured Verrucomicrobiota bacterium, assembly GCA_903847485.1. GTDB lineage: Bacteria > Verrucomicrobiota > Verrucomicrobiia > Limisphaerales > JAJXZI01 > CAINDV01. Next base: position 3,058 of record CAINDV010000617.1, on the reverse strand, counting down.
TTCATTTAATACAGGCCAATGGGGTGACAGTTACCCCGTCGATATCACCGGCGGCTCACTGATCATCAATAATACTCTCTCGCTCGGCTCGGGAGGATACGCCGGCGATGTTAAGATATCAGCCGGGACGGTGACGGCCCCGGCGCTCTCGATTAACACCACTCGCGGCGCAAAAATGAAAATGTCAGGAACTGGTGCTTTCATCACTGACATCAGCCAATTGGCCAACGTCGAGTATTGGGTGAACCACGGTGATATCACCGGCAAGGATCCCGGCTGGTCAATCGTGGTGGACACCAACTCGATCGCCGGCAAGGTCAAAGTATCCGCCGTCGGTTTCGACTTATACACCTTAACGGTAAACAGTCAGAACGCGAATTTTGACCCGATTGACACGAGCAACGATTTGCTCCTTGGCCTCCTTCCCGCTGGCTACGTCAGTGGTGCGACGATGGGATGGGATGCTTCATACGGGGTGGTGGATGATTTAACGGATGGCCAGACCAGCGGCGGCAAACCTCTTATCTCCTCCGGCACCGTATTGACGTTTGCCTTGCCAAACCGCTCGGACATTACGAATATGGCGACTTATTCGTATTGGTCGGACAGCGGCCGGGTGAACCAGGCCTACATTTTTTCGGTATCCACCAACGGTGGCGCAAGCTTCACGACCATACAGGCCGTGGACGCGGTTCCCAGCCTCAGCGGGGGGCCATATAATTTACAGGTGTTGTTTACGATCAACGGTGCCATCAAAAATGTGACCCACGTCCGCTTCTCTTTCCCGAGCACGCAAAACAACGGGGTGGGTTACACGGAACTCGTAGTGCAAGGGACAAACTCTCCAGCACTTCCGGACTTGGCTCCTGGTTTCGCGACGGACCTGCCGCCCGCGTTGGGGGCCGGGCGCCAACTGCCGTTTGCGCTCTCAGTCGTGCCTACCGGCAATCCTGTTCCCACCTGTCAATGGTTTAAGAATAACGACCCCATCCTTGGGGCAACTCTCCCGATTCTGAATTTCCCGCGGTTTGCACCCAGTGATGTCGGAACCTATTTTGTCACCGTTACGAATAGCCAAGGTTCCACGAACAGTGTTTCGTGTGTCGTCACGATGACGAATCAGCCGTCCGTGCTGGCGTTCTGGGATCCCTACTCGCAGAATGGATCCTTTGACCCGCTTAACTTGGAGAACGATCTCATCCTGAATAGTATCCCGCTAGGCTGGACCAATGGTCAGACGGTGGACTTTTCTGGCGCGGTTACACCGATCGAGTGGGCGACCGACGGGCAATTCGGCCCCGGCAGTCCATGGCCCTCGGGGAACTGGTTTTGGTTTCGAAGCGCCACCGATTACACGTGGGCCTTGCCGAGCGCCTCCGACATCACCAATGTGGCGACCTATTCTGGATGGCCGGACTCCGGTCGTGTGTGGCAGAACTACATCTTTTCCGTATCCACGAACGGTGGCGTAGCTTTCAAGGATATCGTCACCGTGGATGCGTCACCCAGCATCAGCGGGAGTCCGCTGGATCTGCAGGTGTTGATCTCGCCCAACGTTCCCTTGACAAATGTGACCCATGTCCGTTTTCACTTTGGAACTCCATTCACCGGTGATAACGTGCAAAACTATGGTGTCGGTTACACGGAACTCGTGGTGCAGGGGACGCCTTCTCCATCCCGGCCAGAAATTACACTCACACGATCTGGCACAGACTTGGTCTTGACTTGGCCGGGTGGCGGTCTCCTCCAATCCTCGACGAACGTGGTCGGCACCTATACCGACATTATTGGGTCGAGCAGTCCCTGGCCGATAACACCCACGGGCGTTCAAGAGTATTTCCGCGTCCGGCAGTAGTTATTTCAGCGCTCTCATGAGAGCGCTGGAAGTCTGCCGATTGAGACGGTAGTGCGGTAAGCAAGAAATACGCATCCTGTGGGGTGGAGCTGGGGCAGTTCCCCCCGCAGGATGAATGAGCAACAGGGATGGAGACCCAGCTACAATGATTCAGAAGTCATCTTATAGAAGGGGCGGGAAGGTGTATTTGCGGCCATCGTTCTGGCTCTGATCTTTGGCCTCTGGACCCTAGGGGGTAAAGCCGTCCAACAAATCGCCAAGGCGGAAGAAGCGCGGTCGAGAATACCACGGGTTCCCGCCAACACTTCCGCGACGGTGAGTCTGCCCGGAATTGGGTCCGGCCCGTTTGCGGTTCAGGAAGGTGGCACGGTGGTATGGTCAAACGGAGCTTACGTCAGCGGGGTGGCCGGCATCTCCGGAGCCAGCGTGAACGGGGGCCGCCTGGAGGTGCAAGTGGGTTCGGGGACTTACGCTTCCGGATCGTGGGTGGGGAATAATTCGACAAATGCACGCAATATGAAAAGAGCAGCCAACACTTCTAACTCTATGACACGCTTTCATTGGCAACTAAGCAGTCTTTTTCTCCTCGGCTGCTGCGCGGCGACTGTTTCGTTCGCAGCATCGGATTTGACAAAGGATTTTGTCACCCCGCCCGACTCGGCGCGTCCGGGCGTCTATTGGTATTTCATGGATGGGAACCTGTCCCGCGAGGGGATGACGCGGGACTTGGAGGCGATGAAGCGGGCGGGAATCGGCCACGCGCTTTATCTGGAAGTCAACCTCGGCATGCCTCGCGGCCCGGTGACATATATGAGCGAGGAGTGGCAAGGACTTTACGCCCACGCGGTGCATGAGGCGGATCGGCTGGGCATGCAGATCATGCTCGGCACCGGGCCCGGCTGGTGCGGGAGCGGTGGGCCGTGGGTTAAGGCCGAGGAATCCATGCAGCATTTGGTCGGCAGCCGCACGGACGTCGCTGGGCCGGGGCCGTTCACGCAGAAGTTGCCTGTCCCGCCGACGTACAAACCCCATTACGACAAATCCTTTTTCAAGGATGTTTGCGTGCTGGCATTTCCCACGCCCTCCAAGGCGAAGGAACTTCCCGACCTCAATGAGAAGGCGTTGTATGAACGCGCGCCGTTTTCGGGGGCGCATCAGCGGCCTTATTTTGAGATGCAGGCGGACTATCCCGCCGCACCGGAT
>CAINDV010000616.1 GCA_903847485.1 uncultured Verrucomicrobiota bacterium | reverse complement strand
CGGCATGGAGTTCCTTGGTGGGCCGCGCGAGTTGCGCGTGAAAAGGCTCCCCCAGTTGTTCCGCCGGCAGGAGCTTGAGGCGGCGGCGCAGGACGCCTTCCAGCCCCGGTTCGAGGCGGCGCAAGGCTTCGGGGGCCAGGTGGGTGAGCCACCGGGCGCCGCAGTCGGCGTCGAACAGCAGGTTTTGTGTGCGATCCGCGGGCGGTTTAAGGTGACGCCTAGGCTAGGCTAAGCAATTGATGCTCAATAATATGCGAAACAGCATTCGAGGCAAGCGGCAAGTTGGACTGTTTGCACTTACATCTATCTTATGACTTTGAGTTTCTTAGTCGGTTGCTGTCAGGGCACAAGGCTCGTTGCGTCCGCGGTGGGGAAGTCATTCGGGAGTGATGTCGCGCACTTGCCGGTCGCGGCCCATTCGCAAGAGCGATACAGCAGCACCTGGAAGCCCACACACTCCAGGCAACCCAATTCGCCCACATGGCCCATGAGATTGGTCACCACCTTGCCTTCGCCAAACGGAACCCACCACACAATCGGCTCGTTCTTGCCCGTGCCGCCGCGGCCCGGAGCGGGATCGGAATACGCGGTGAGGAGGATATGCACGTTCTCGACGGGACCGCGCTGACCATGGTATAACTCGTCTTTCTTGTGCAGCCACTTGACCGGCATCCCCTGCGTTATCGGATGACCGGTGTCCCGCACTGTCATCACCCAGTCGTACTGCCCGCCGTGTCCCATGCCCCGACCCTGGCCCGGCAACTCGCGCACCAGCTTCCCGTCATCATCCAGATAGAGGCTGGAACCATATTCGCGTCCGCGCCACAGGAGCCCGACCATTTGCTCGAACTCCTTCCAGCCGGTGAAGGCATTGTTAGCGGCGTGGATGACCACCACGCCGCCACCGCCGCGGACGTAGTCAACGAAATCCTTCTGCACCCGGTCTGGCCACGCCTGGCCATTGTAGTCCAGTACGATGCAGCCGTAATCGCGAAACTTGGGCTGCCACGCGTCCCACGCGGCCGGTGGGGCATTTGGTTCCGGCGTATTGTTGACGGTTGCCTGAAAGCGATCGCTGCGGTTGAGCAGCTTCTCCATGTAAGGCGTGGACTTCGCCCAGTCATGGTTATTCTGTCCACCGATCACCAGCACCTTGAGCTTTGTCTCGGTGGCTGCCGCAGGCACAGAAATGCCAGGCAGCAGCACCAGGGACATTATGCCCAAACCCAAGCTTCGAATGTTCATGTTGTTCATCTTTTGTTTAGTTTGTTCACTCAATACTGTTCATTGGTTACGACACTTGCCCCGTTTTATCGCCAACTCACCGCACTCTTTCCAAACGATACGCCGCTGTGGTTGAAGCTGTCCACCACAAAGTAATAGTCCAGCCCCGCCGTCAGACTGGAAACGACCACCTTGGTGTCGCGCCTTACATCCTGACTGTGATAAACCGCAGAGGCATAGCGCGGCGAAGCCGCAACCCAAGTGGAACGCCGGTTTCCAACCGGCCTGGCGCGATGGGTCGTCCCAAGCCGGTTGCAAACCGGCGCTCGGCTTGGGTTGCGGCTTCG
>CAINDV010000615.1 GCA_903847485.1 uncultured Verrucomicrobiota bacterium | reverse complement strand
GCGACCCGACCTGCCGTATGCCAGACTTCAGGCGGCGCTCAGGTTGCGTCCCCGCAGAGCCCTATCCTCCGCTGAAGCAACGGACAGATTATGCCACCACGACCCAAGGGCAATACGCTTCGGGCATTATTCCGGTTTTGTTCGCACCACGACCGTCCGGTTTTGTTCGCACCACGACAGCGGCCGGTACTCGGCATGATGGCGAACCATGCGGCGGCGGCGTCAGGGCGGACAAGCTCGCGGTAGTGCGCGAATATCACTGCCGGGGTGTTGCCACATTCCAAGCTCACTTGGGCGGCGCTTTGTGTTGCTGCCAGCCGGTAAGATGCGTAGCTGTGGCGGCAAGCGTTTCGTTTCCAGACTACGCCACTGGCGGCAGCGGTGGCTTCCTGGGCCACGCCCCACTGACTGAGGGTGCCGCGCCACACCTTACCTATCTTGCGGGCGTGCGGTGCCAGCCAGAGGGCAAGGTTGGTCTGTATCGGGACTATGCGCCGCGTCCGGGTCTTGGCGTTTTTGGCAGTGATGGTGATGAAGCCTCCGGCCAAGTCCACGTCGGACCATGCGATGCGTTGCAACTCAGCGGTGCGAAGTCCGGCAAAGGCACCGAGGGCGAGTGCAGGAAGGAATTCAGTAGAGGAGGCAGCGAGGAGCTTGACCATCTCGCTGGGGGTGAAGATTTCGACCGTGTCGCCGTTGGCCGATGGAACCTCGGCTTCGGAAGCGGGGTTGCTCCCCCTGGCATAGTGATTCCGTCGCTGGGCGTACGAGAATAAGTTCCGGGTCGTTTTGCGGAAGTTCTGCTTTGACCGGGGGCCGACTTTCAACCCGTCCAACCATCGTTGCATATCGGCGGCGGTGATACTGGCCATCGGGACTTGAAAGGCTTTCGCAAAGCGGCTCAGACGACCACGGAGGTCTCGTAGGTGGCAAGCGGATACGCCATCGGCTTCGCGTTGTGCCAGCATCTCGGCGACTACCTCGGCAACCGTTCGCTGCGTCAGGTTGTCCGGGTTGTTTCGCAGGAAGAAAGCGACGGCTTCACCGATGCGGTCCCCGCCTAAATCTGCGTACGCCTTCGCGTAGGTCGAAGCCACAAGCTCAAGACTTTGCCCGGTGGGGCGGAGCAATTCCAGCGCCCGCGCATAAGAGGCGGCGTCCTTGCCGTTCACGGCGGCGGCGGCAGCGTCTCCGCGTGCCAACGCAAAGGCTATCCGCTCGGCTTCGGCGCGGGCCGTCGCTGCGGTGGGGAAGCTGCGCAACTTTCGGGTGCCAGTGGAATAGTCAGCAACCTCGAAGCCTGGGCTGCCGTCGGCGCGGGTGCGTTTGTAGATGGCAACGGTTGTGTTTCCCGCCCTGATTCGGAGCGGGTAAGACTGGGATTTGATTCGTTTCATGCCGTGATACTGCCGGAAGACTGTCGGAATATCAAGAGGTATTTTCAAGTATTTTCAAGGGCTATGGCGTGCAATCGTCAATGTTTGCAGGGGCTTGCTGCGCTTTCTGGGGGGGCAAGCCGGTTTGGCCCATTGGCCCGCACCAACGTCAGTGCGTGCCAAGCGCGTTCTCTGGCGTCATTGAGATGGGCGCGAACACCCAGTAAACCGGACTTACCATCCGGATAAGGAGACAAGCCTTACCAGCCGTCGCGTTCGTGTCCCGTAGAGCGTGGGGCCACGAGAGTGGCCCGCCACGTTCGGGAGAGGCTTTTGGAAGTAATCCTCGGCTGCCAACCGAGCGTAATCTCCAGATTCTATCTCATGGCTGTAAGCCGTCCGCGAATGCGGGCGAGCGGGACAGACTCTGCCGTGCAAACCGGCGGAGCCGTTTGATTCAAAGCGGGTGCGCAGTGAACAAGGACACTGCTAATCCCCCCCACGGGACACGGACCAAAGCCGCAAGGCCGAACGGGTGCAAGGCTCGACAGGTTCGTGAAACGTGCGCTGGCGTCGGGAGCCAGGCGGTGGCAACACCGACTTGCCGGAGCCTGACAAGCTCCGGGTATCCGCCGAGAAAGCGGAACGGGCGGAGCTACAACGATACTGGGCTCGCCAATTGACTCAACCTGCCCCTACCTGTAGTGTAGGGTATGATTGAGGACTACCCCACAACGATCCTG
>CAINDV010000614.1 GCA_903847485.1 uncultured Verrucomicrobiota bacterium | reverse complement strand
AGGGCCATAATGAGAATTGCCGGTCGGAACCTCTTGCGCCTGGCACGCTCTGCTTGGCCCTGACACCAACCGGATCTCTTGGCCTATGAGGACGCCGCCGGACAGTCCGAAGCCTACCAGCATCAGTGCCGCCAGCAGTGCCAGAGATGGCCACACCACCAGATTCGACTGGCCCAGGGGCAGCGGATTCTGGAAGCGTTCCAGCGACCACCGCAGTGCCCTAACTCAGGCTGCCCCATGTGCTCGCCGGAGCTTACCATCAGCAGGTTGCTGCCCAGATTCGCAATTGGATCGGTGCTCTGCCGGGTCGCCCCGCAGCCGGGCGTGACCAGCCGAAGTTTGCTTCTCTCCGGTGCTTGGGCCACACTGCAACCATGCAAACGATGAAACGAACTTTCCAAGGCCTGGCCGGCGCCATGGCGGCAGCGGTCCTTATCACGCAGCCGTTGACTGCGCGGGCGCAAACTAATGACCCCGCCCAAGTTAGCGCCGCCGCCAAGGCCGGTGACCTCAAAGCCCAGCGCGCCTTGGCCTTGATGTATTTTACTGGCCAGGGTCTGCCCCAAGACTTGAGCGCGGCCGTGAAGTGGACGCGCCAAGCCGCCGAGGGCGGGTCGGCGGAAGCGCAAAACGACCTTGGCCAGTGCTACGCCACCGGCCGGAGTGTCACGCTGGATTCAGCCGAAGCCGCGCGCTGGTATCGCAAGGCCGCCGACCAAGGCTTCGCTCCGGCGCAACTCCAATTGGCCCGGTGTTACGAGCAAGCCACCGGGGTGCCACTGGACCTCAAGCAATCGGTCAAGTGGTATCGCAAAGCCGCCGAGCAGGGCAATCTCGCCGCGCAAATTTCGCTTGGACGGGCCTATTACTTGGGCCATGGCATCAAACAGAACGCCCGCGAGGCCGTCACTTGGTTGCGCAAGGCCGCGGAGCAAGGTGAGCCGGTCGCCCAATACTATGTGGGCCGATGTTATGAGTTGGGCGACGCCTTGCCGCAAGACACCAGCTTGGCCGCCACCTGGTATCGCAAGGCCGCCGACCAAGGACAAGTCGCCGCCCAGAACGCGCTGGGCATGTGCTATGTGCGCGGTGAAGGCGTGCCGCAGAGTTATCCCGAGGCCCTGAAGTGGTTTCGGCAAGCCGCCGAGCGCGGCTATTCGGCCGGTCAATATCAACTGGGCCTGTGCTGCCTGAAAGCGCTCGGTATGAGGCAGGATCGGGTCGAGGCCTACATCTGGCTCAATCTGGCGGCCGCCCAAGGCGAAGGCAGTGCCGCCAAACTCCGCGACGAACTGGCCGACCAACTTACCCGCGAACAAGTGGACGAAGCCCAGGCTCGCGCCCGCGCCTTCGTTCCCGGCCAACCGTTGCCAGCACCGCCTACCGCCGCCGCCAGCACTAATGCCCCGGCACCCTGACCCACGCTCGCCTGTAGCCAGTCACGACCGGGCGAATCCAGTCAGGCTGCCGCTATAAGTGGCGATCGGTCATTCGCAGCCAAGCTTGTTATTGAAATTGGCCGCGTTCCCGGCCGCAACTGCCGCCGGCCCAAGTTACCTCTCAGAGGTTGGTGCGGGTACCTATGCCACCGCCCCAGTCCGACGGCCACAAAGAGCGCGCCGAAGACAGTCAGGGCCACGTTGGTTGGTTCCGGCACGGCACTCACGTCCACCGACCAGCCATTCAACCTAGAAAGAGCAGTTGATTAACCACAAAGAACACAGAGAACAGTTTGCGTACAATCTTAGCCACACCTGATAGGCGAGCCGACTGTCACCTATAAATAGTTGATTCTATGCGTTCTCGGCGTTCATTTGTGGCTAATCTGCTCTTTTTAGGATTATCCCACTTATCCGCTCACACTAATCGGCGGCCCCGTTACATCTTACCGCTCAGCGCAACTCGCCCCGATAAAAGCGCGGGGAGCGGTTCGTCACGGCCACGTCAATGAACTGCACCGCCGTGTTGGAGATGGTCAGGGTGGTCAGCGGCTGCCAAGCGGCTAAGTCAGGCGAGGCTTGCACCAGACAGGTGTTTCCCTCACCGCCTGCCAGTTGGAGCAGAAATCCCCGGTGTGGCGTTGGGCTGGGCCACGGTTGGAGGGCCAGACTGAGCCGGCGCGCAAAGGTCGCGGTGATCGTTCGGTTGGTGGGGACCGTCACCGTGAGCGGATTCTGCGTGCCGCTGGCGTCCCCAGTCCAGCCCAGGAAGGCTTGTCCCGGAAACGGCTGGGCCAGCAACCGCCCCGCCTGACCCTTCGTATAGGCGTTGGCCTCCGGGCTACCACGGGTTTTGCGCATCGTTGACGGGTGGCGTTGAGCAGAGATGCACAGCGGTGGTGCGCTGGGGCGCACTGGTTATAGGGCCTTCTATCTCCTCAGACTGAACTCCGCAGTCAACTGCCGGATAGCCTGATCGGCCTTGCTGCGCACGTCCGACGGCACGCTGGCAGACTCGGTCAACTGCTTCAAAAAGGCGAGCGTCGCGCCTTGGGGAATGGTTTGCTCCAAAAGAATCCGACGTTCGTCATTCAGCACGCTCCCAGCGCCTGCGGTCGCAGCCGCTTGGGTCACGAGGAACCGGTCGCAATGTTCTAGCAGCCTGTCTGACTTAGCTCAAGGCGGCAGGCAAGGTGGTGGTGGTTTCCCGGACGGCTGTGAAAATGGGTTCTGGTTCATCGGTGGCGGAACCCACTTGGTGATGTTCTGGCGCGCCACTAAGGTTGCCACCGGGT
>CAINDV010000613.1 GCA_903847485.1 uncultured Verrucomicrobiota bacterium | reverse complement strand
ATGCCCCGAACGCGAAGTTCGTCATCGCCACCCTGGGCGAAGCCACCAAGGGCGGCGGCGGCAACACCGAAACCGTCATGAACGCCCACCTGGCCGTGGACGGCAAGACCGGCAAGTACCCGGAGTTCAAGGGCAATGTGGCCACCGTCTATACCCATGACATGGCCCGTGGCGGCAGCGGGAATGGTCATTACGGCGGCAATGCCAAGGTTTACATGGATGTCGGTGAAGCCATGGGCAAGGCGATGGTTGAACTGTTGAAGTCCAGGTAAGAAACAGAGCCTTACGCGCGGCAGCCAGTTCACGCGGCTGCCGCGCGGCACCACCCACACCAGGCATCGTCACACGACCTGCAACACCAAACAAAATGATCAGGAACAACATCGTTTTGACAATCGGTCTCCTGGCTGCCCTGGCAGCCGGCCCCGGCACCGCATCGGCGGCTCCGCAGAAAGCGGAGCCGGGAATTCAACTCACCGAGCAGGGCAAACAGCTCGAAGCCGGTTATGCCGCCGCACTCAAGGCGTTGCAGGCGGAGATCACGAAAGCTTTGCCGGCCGTGGCCGAGCAGAAGAAGGCCGCCCTCCAACAGGACCACGAAGCGGTCAAACGGGTCACGGCAGAGGCGAATGCCGCGCAGCAATCCTCGGGCAAGATTCAAACGGCAAAAGCTTTGGTGGAGCACGCGAAGGGCAAGTGGATCGGCGGTGCTGAGAAGGGCATCGCCCAGGCGGAGGCGGCGCTGGAGAAAGCGACCACGGAGGCTGAACGCGAAGCGGCACAGAAAGAGCTGGCCAAGTGGCAGGCGAACAAGGAGGAGGGGATCAAAGCCCTCAACGAGCGTCAGGCAGCGTTGGACAAGGCGAAAATCGACGAGCCGAAGGTGACCCAGACGAATCAGGCGGCCCAGGCCGCGCTGGCCCAGGTGCGAACCAATGAGCTTATGGCAGCCAAGGCCCTCCTGACTGCCATGGAGCCTTTCCTGTCGAGTGATAAACTGGACGCGAAGCTCGTCAAGTGCACCGTGCTGGCCGAGGCGACCCCGCGGGGGTTGGCCGAGTTCGCCCAGCAGGGCAAGGAGCGGGAAGCCTTGGTGGAGAAGCTTCTGGCCGACGATACCTTGATGAAGCAGATGCTCATCGCGGGCGGCGCAAAATTCAGCAAATACGGCCGGGCGGCGGAAAATTACACGGCGATTCGGAAGGCCAGTCCGAAGGCTGGCGAAGGAACCTTGCAGCGCTTGGCGCTGGCCACCAGTCTGGAGCATGCCATGCCGGTTGAGCAGTCCAACCCCCAAGACCAGCCCAGTTCGCCGGCCATCGTGGACCCCGTGAAGCGGTACCTGCATTATGAAAAGGCGTACCTCGATGGTAAGCTGGATCCTGCTTTTAAGAACCTGACCGTCTGGGAATACCGGATGGTCGTCAACTGCGACGCGCCGGATCCTATTCTGGCGTGGGGACGCGAGATGCTCCGGAACTACCGCCCCGACCACATCTACAACCCGGACTATGGCTGGCGCTATTCAGCAACCGTCAGGACGGAAGTCCCGTACGGGTCACAAGACGTAAAGTATGATCTCCCTTCGCTGCAGAACTATCAGAATATCATCAAGGATGGGGGGGTGTGCGGCCGGCGCGCGTTTTTTGGCCGGTTTATCCTGCGCAGTTTTGGCATCCCGACTTGGGGCGTGACCCAGCACGCCCATGCCGCATTGAGTCACTGGACACCGAATGGCTGGGTGGTCAATCTCGGCGCAGGCTTCCAGCATAGCTGGTGGGACAAGGACGAAGCTCCGCGCAGTGGGGCGGACTTCCTGCTGGAGACACAGGCGCGGGTACATGCGCAGGATTACTTTAAGGTGTTGCGAGCGCAGTGGATCAGCCGCGTCCTTGGCGAGCAGGCATACAACGACCGCAAGGGCGTTGCCGGCGGCTTCTGGAGCGGCATGGCTCATTACCAAACGGTTGCAATCGCGGCCACGGCGGTTGGGTTAGGCCCGCTCGGCCAGGAGCTTGCCGAAGCGAATGAGTCGAAGGAAAATCAGAAGGTTGAGCAGGCGAGGCTGGCGGAGGCGGACCGGAAGACCGTTGTCGGTCGGGACGGTGCAGTCACCATTCCGGCCGTGGCCCACAGCAAGCCGACAGGACATTTCGTGTCCATGAACAGCTTCTTGGGCGGCATGCAATTGCACTGCACTGGTGGTTTCAAGGCCGAGTACGCAGTCGAGGTGCCGCATGCAGGCAAGTATGCGCTGACCGCGCGGGTGGTGACGGTGCAAGAGGGCCAGAAGTTCCTGCTTACGGCGAACGATGCCAAAGCGCCAGTTGAAATTGCGATGCCCTACACCATCGGCAGGTGGCAGCAGACCCGGCCGGTCGAGATCTCCCTGGTCGACGGGAGAAATGTCCTCCACTTCACGCTCCAAGACGGAAGCCGCGGGGTGACCATCAGGGAGTTCACGCTGACGCCGATGAAATAACGCGAGTCAGGAGTCGAAACCATGAATAGAACGAAATCAGTGGGTCTTGCGAAGTTGGTGGCGGCGCTGACAATCCCCAGTCTTGTCCTTCAAGCAGCAGACCCCATCCCCCTCACCCTTCCCCGTCCCGACGGCAAGCCGGGCAACGCGACCAAGCCGGTGAAGGTGTATCTCCTGGCCGGCCAGTCGAATATGGTGGGCATGGGCGATATCAGCGGCGCGCGTCCGCTCTATACGAGCATCCTTCTCTCGGCCGATCCGCGTGTCATCCCCGGCAACATGCCGATCGGTGGGGCCGGGCTCGCTGCGCACGGGGTCTTTCAGTCTGCTGACACGAGCGCGGCGAAAGGTGCGAAGGTATCTCTCTTCCATGGTGCCTACGACCCCAAGACTGACTATGCGAAGCTGACACCGGCCAAGACCGCCACGGTGGCCTTGGGGAGCGTTTCGGAGAAACTGCCCGCAATGGACGGACCCCACATCCAGGTCGTCAGAGCGTTCATTAATGTGCCGGCCAACGGGAACTACACGGTGCATGCGGGCTTTGAGGATAGCACCCATGCGGTTGTGATCTTGGACGGCAAGGAGGTTTACCGCAAAGAGGTGGGCGGCAAGCCGGCGATTACGAAAGTCGCCCTCGAAACTGGCAATCGTTATCCGGTGACGATCACCTATTTCAAGGGTGGTTCGGCGGCGTTCTGGCTGGAGCAAATTGAGATTGAGGGCAAGGGCGATCTCGTGACGTTGACGAAGAAGGACAAGAGGTTCCAGTACCTGCTTGATGACCAGGGCAAGTGGACCGTGCGCAACGATGTGTTCTACAAGGAAGCCCGTCTTCATCCGGAAAGCGCTGGCTCGGCGCTGTCCGCCACCTCGAACAACGGGGCAAGCATCGGGCCCGAACTGGGTTTCGGTTACGTGATGGGCACGTTCCATGACGAACAGGTGCTGCTGATCAAGACGGCCCAGGGCAATCGCTCTTTGGGTTTTGATTTCCGTCCGCCGTCGAGCGGTCGCACGGACGTCTCCAACCAGTTTGAGTCGCTGGAATACCAACTCATGGTCAAGGGGGTTCGTGAGACGCTCGACAAGATTGACAAGGTCGTGCCCGGCTACCAGGGGCAGGGCTACGAGATCGCCGGTTTCGGTTGGTTCCAGGGCCACAAGGACAGTGGCGCGCCCAAGGCGGAGTACGAGAAGCACCTCGTCAACCTGATCAGCGATCTGCGCAAGGAGTTCAAGGCGCCGAAGATGCCGGTCGTCGTGGCCACGGTTGGCTTCAACGGATACCGGTTGGAAAGCGGGCCATGGAATGGCGTATGGGAAGCGCAGATGGCCGTCGGCGATCCCAAGCAGCATCCGGAGTTTTCCGGCACGGTGGCCTCGGTGGACACTCGCGATTTCTGGCGGGAGGTGGAGGAGTCGCCGCGGGGGCAGGACTATCACTACAACCGCAACCCCGAGACCTACCTGCTAGTGGGCGAGGCCATGGGGCGGGCGGTGGTGCGTATGTTGGGGGGCGAAGCCGAGGCCATTCCGAAGTCGGATCGTGAAGCCCGGACTGCCGCCCGCGTGGCTGCGGAGGCCGCCAAGCTGGTGCCAACGGCAGAGCAAAAGGCCGCCTCGCTCGCGGCGCTCAAGCCGATGATCCTCGACGGTGCGCTGGCGGCCTTCCTGGTCAATCCCCGGAACCAGCCGTTGCTTCAAACTGCGGTCAAAGGCGAGAAACCAGCGCGTGTGTCGCCGCTCTTGGGGGATACCTTGGATGAAGCGGTCAGTTACTATCAAGCGGCCGGCATCCGCGACCACGATTGGAAGCCCTTCGGTGGAGACCTGAAAGGTAGCACCTGGGATTACTTCTGTTTCGACCTGCCGGAAACCTTGGACAAGACGAAAGGGATCAACGACCTCAAGATGACCTGTCCGTCCGGGATGGAGAACTGGTTCGCGCTGAACTTTGATGCGAAGAAGGCGGGATGGCAGAGCGGTGAGGCGCCGTTCGGGGGGGAAAAGGACACGGTCAAGTATCCGGAATGGTACGGCCCCAGCAAACGCACTCCGCCCAAAACGGTGTGCGAGAAGGACGTGTTGCTGCTGCGCCAGAGTTTCGATCTGCCGCCCTTGAAGGAAGGCTACCGCTACCGCATCATGGTCGGCGGCAGCGCGCACGCCAATTCTGGCGAGGGTTACGCGATCTATGTCAACGGCAAGCTGCTGGCCGATTCAAAAGGCGGCGTTGTCGCCTGGCGAAGAGAGGGCGGCAAGCCCCGCGGCGGTCATGTCTGGGCGGGTTTCCGAGACGAATTCAAGGGCGGCAAGGTGACCATCGCCGTCAGCAACTTCCCGATGAACAACCGGTCGGTCGATGGTTTCATCCCGGCTCGCTCTCCCCTGAGCGTCTGGCTGGAAGAGATGAAGACCCCGCCGGTGGGGCAGTGAGCCGTGGACAGTAGAACCAGTCCGACCATGCAGATCCGCAATCGAGACAAGGAGCAGAGGAGAGCATCTTGGCATTGACTAACAGACGCACCAGGACCATGTCGTCTTGCGCCCTCACGACAGCCACACCGCGATCACCCTCGGCAGTGCTGTCGGCTGTTCTTGTACTCGCCTACCACGGCGTCTTCATCGATGCAGCCAGGAATGACAAGGGTGAGTTCGTCAAGCTCGTGAAATAGGTCTGCCCAAGAAGTTTTGCACAGCACGCGGTAACAAAGAGAACAGGAACAAATCATGAAGACTTCCTTCCCGACCCTCCACCGCCGCGCCGCCGCGTGGCTCCTCGCTGCGCTCGCCTGCGCCGCGCCGTTGCACGCCGCCGACCGCAAGCCCAACTTCCTTTTCATCTACACCGATGATCAGCGCTGGGACGCGATGGGAGTCGTCCAGCGTGAGCAGGGCGAACGTGCGCGCTTCCCGTGGTTCAGGTCGCCCAGCATGGACCACCTCGCCGCCGAGGGCGTGCGTTTCCGCAACGCCTTCCTCACTCTCTCGCTCTGCTCCCCGAGTCGCGCCGCGTTCCTTACCGGACGCTACAACCACCTCAACGGCGTCATCAACAATCACACCGCGTTCCCCACCAACTCGGTCACGCATGCCACGCTGCTCCGCGCCGCCGGTTACCGCACCGCCTACATCGGCAAGTGGCACATGGGCAACCAGCGCGGCCAGCGCCCCGGCTTCGATTACTCGGCAAGCTTCATCGCTCACGGCCGCTACAATGACTGCCCCCTCGAAATCAACGGCGTGTCCACGCCCACCAAAGGCTGGATTGACGACGTCAGCACCGACTTCGCGATCGAGTGGATGAAACAGAATCGCGACCGGCCGTTCTCGCTGGTCGTCGGCTTCAAGAGCCCGCACAGTCCGCGTGGAGGAACAAATCTCCCCGAACGCCTGCGCAACCTCTACGCCGGCGAAACGAGCCGCCCGGTGCCGAATTCCAATGCGCGGGCCATCTTCCACGGCCCGGCCCCGGAAGGCGGCAATCAACCGCATCCCCTTGCCGCCAACTCCATGCACCTTGATTACCTCCGCCACGTTACCGGTGCCGACGAGAACCTCGGCCGGTTGCTCGACACCCTCGACGATCTCGGCCTGGCCGAGGACACCGTGGTCGTTTATACCAGCGACAACGGCTACTACCTCGGCGAACATGGCCTTGGCGACAAGCGCTCCATCTACGAGGAGTCGCTCCGCATCCCGCTGCTCGTGCGTTACCCGCGCCTCTTCGGCAAAGGCAAGGTCGTAGACGAGATGGTGCTCAACATTGACCTTGCCCCGACCTTCCTCGATCTGGCTGGCATGTCCGCGCCCCGTGAGATGCAGGGCGTGAGCTGGAAAGCCCTCGCCGCCGGCCAGAAGCCTGCGAATTGGCGGCAGTCCTTCCTGGCCGAATACTTTTACGAAAGCGGCGGCGGGGACACTCCCACCCTTGTGGGCGTCCGCACGGCCAACGCGAAGCTCGTGAAATACCCCGGCCACGCCGAATGGACGGAAGTCTTCGACCTCGCCGTGGATCCCTACGAGTTGAAGAACCTCGCCACTGACTCCGCGGCGACAGCGAAGCTGAGTGCCGAGCTTGACGCGCAGGTGAAGGCGGTAAATTACGCCGCGCCCCCGGGCGCGGACAAACCCGGTCCACCCGCGGCCAAGGCGAAAAAATAGCCCCTCGCTGCGGATTCCAGGCACATGATGAACCAGGAAACCAAGCGATGAAGCGGCGTGATTTTCTTAAGATCACCGGCGGCACCGCTGCTGCGGGCGGGGTGGCGTTTGCCTGTCTATTTGATGATTGGGGCATCGCCGCGGAAGCGAACACGGCGGACAGCCGGGACCTTTTTCAATCGGATGACCCGAAGGTTCTCGCGCTGGCACAGCGCGTCTTTGACAAATGCGTTCTGGAAAAACTCCGTCCGCCGGTCGAACCCTTGAGACACACCTGGGTCCAACCGGGCGGACCGTATTACAACGGCCAATGGATCTGGGACACCATGTTCGTGGTCGATCTGCTGAGCCTCCTCCCCGACCAGAAGCAGGTCATCCGCGACATTTTTCAGAACTACTGGGACTTCCAGGATCGCTGGAACAAGGATGCGCCCGAATATGCCCGGGACATGATCACGGTGGCCATCAAGACCGCGCCGCAAGAGGTTCGGCAGTTCTCGCAGATCCCCATTCTGGCCTGGGGTGTGGAGCGGGTTTATCAGCGCAACAGCGATAAGGAACTGCTCCAGCAATGCCTCGGCCGGCTCGAACGGTTTCACGAATGGTATTGGCGCGAGCGAAACCTGCACGGCAACGGGCTGATCACCCTCGGCGCCTACACGGGCAATCTGCAGCACGCGAAATGGGAAACATTCGATTACGAATGCAACATGGACGGCATGACCATGACCGTCCATCCCACACGCAAAGGCCCCAACGAAGGCGCGTGGTATGCCGACGTCTGCGTGCCTGGCAACACCGCCTATCTGATCCTGGGCGAGCGAAGCCTCGCCCGCCTGGCGGAGATCGCCGGCGACAAGGAGATGGCGGCAAGACGCATGCGGCGTGTCGAAAAGGGCGTCAAAGGAATGCGCGACCACCTATGGGACGAAGCAGCGGGCACGTTCCTCTCCGTCAAACGCGATACTCTCGAAAAAATTCCCGTCGCCACCATCGGCAGTTGGATTCCGCTGGCCGCAGGGGTTCCCACAGCAGCGATGGCCAGGCGCATGGCGGACGTGCTGGCCTCGCCCGTCTGGATGACGCCGCTTCCCGTGCCCACAGTTAATCGCACCGACAAGCGCTGGAAATCCAGCGCCTTCTGGCGTGGCGATGTCTGGCCGCCGACCAACTACCAGATCGCCTCCGGTCTGGTCGCCTATAGCCACAAGGACCTCGCCGCCGACATCTGCGACAAGACCATCGCCAACGCGATCAAGCACGGGATCAGCGAACACTACGACTCCTTGTCGGGCAAAGCGTTGGGCGTTCCAGACTATTGCATGAGCAGCACGCTGGTCACTATGATGCTGGACGGACTAACGAAAAGGCACAAGCTGAAGCTGCGCGGCAAGAGCGATCTGCGCCTTGATCGGCGAGGCGATGGCCAAAGCCATGATTGATTTGAAAGAAATCCAGAAAATGAAAGCAGACGACAAAGCAACAACAGGAAACAACATTATTAATAGACAGCACTCTCGGGGAATTCGATTCAGGAGCAGCGGCCTGGGGCGGCAAGCTAGCCGGCTGCGATGGATCGCGGCGGCATTGATTGTCTTGGCGGCGATGGCTTCGGCGGTAAAGCCCGCTCACGCCGCTGCTGCCAAGAAGAAAGGAGGCGATCAACCGATTCCCGATCTGACGCAAGGTGGAAAACCGGACGACACCCACGATTGGACGCTGGGGCCGACCGGGGCGCGCGGCTGGGTCTCTGGTTCGCAGGGCCAGACTACTGACGCTCGTCAGATCCTGGTGACTGCGGTGGCCAAAGGTTCTCCCGCCGCCAGAATTCTGAACGGCGGCGATGTCGTTTTAGGTACCGGTGGCCAGCCCTTCAGCGGTGATGCCCGCATCCAATTCGCCAATGCCATCACGGCAGCCGAGCAGGACAAAGGTGGTGGCGTGCTACGGTTGGTCCGCTGGCGCAACGGCAAGACGGATAACGTCGAACTGAAACTGGCCGTCATGGGCACTTACAGCGAGACGACCACGTATGATTGCCCAAAATCGAAGAAGATCTTCGAACTCGGCTGCCGGGTGATCGCGAAAGAGGGCTTGGGTAAAGTCACGATCCCAAACGATCTCAACGCCCTGGCTCTGTTGGCATCCGGCAAGAAGGAGTATCAGCCCCTCATTGCCCAGTATGCCAAGCAAGTGGCCGACTACAAGGCGGTTGATTTTGCCTCGTGGTATTATGGTTACGCGACCCTGTTTCTGGCGGAGTATGTTGCGGCCACCCATGACCCGTCGGTGATGCCCGGCCTGCGCCGCCTCGCAAGAGAGATAGCCGACGGCCAGAGTGCGGTGGGCACTTGGGGCCACAAGTTCGCCATGCCGAACGGGAACTGCAATGGCTATGGCTGCATGAATGCACCGGGGATCGTGTTGACGCTGGCGATGGTGGTGGCGCGTGAGGCCGGGGTGAAGGATCCCGCTGTGGATCGGGCCATCGCCAAGGCCAGCGGATTCCTGCGCTGGTATGTCAACAAAGGTGCCATTCCCTACGGCGATCACAACCCCTGGCCGGGACACGAGGACAACGGGAAATGTTCCGCCGCGGCGGTGCTCTTCGATCTGCTGGGCGATCGCGAGGCGGCGGCGTTCTTCGCCAAGATGGCCACGGCAGGCTATAGCGAGCGGGAGCGTGGGCACACCGGCAATTTCTTCAATATCCTGTGGGCGCTGCCCGGCGTTTCCCGTTGCGGTCCGCTGGCCACCGGCACCTATTGGAAGGAACAATCATGGTACTATGACCTGGCCCGGGGTTGGGACGGAAGCTTCGCTTACCAAGGCTCGCCGGCCGGCGAGGAGGAACATGGCAAGTACACGCACTGGGACTGCACTGGCGCCTACATGCTGGCCTATGCACTGCCGCTGAAAAGCCTCTATCTGACGGGCAAGCAACCATGCACGGTTCCGGCCTTGAACAGCCAGGAGGTCGCGGAGGTCATTGCCGCGGGACGCGACTTCAGCTCCGCGACCAAGAGTAACTGTTACGACGGACGCACGACCGAGCAGTTGTTGGCCGGCTTGTCGAGTTGGTCGCCGGCGGTGCGCAAGCGTTCAGCCGAGGCGCTGGGACGGCGCGGGGGGGATTTCATGCCGTCGTTACTTACACTGCTGGGCGGTTCCAATCGCGAGGCCCGTTACGGGGCTTGCGAGGCGCTGGGTTCCTTGGGACCGCGAGCCGATGCGGCGGCGCCTCAGTTGCGGGCCTTGCTCAAGGATACGGACCCGTGGCTACAGAGCTTGGCGTGCAAGGCCATTCCGGCCTTGGGTCCGGAGGCCCGCAAAGCCAGCGTGAGCGACCTGCTGCGCATGACGGTGAGTGCCAACCCGGCCGACCCGCGGCACATGGCCCAACGTGCCGACTGCATGGCGTTGTTCTCACCGTATCCCGGCACCCGCGAACCCAAGAGCATTCTGGCCGAATCCCTCGAGGGCGTTGACCGTCAGTTGCTCTATCCGGCCGTCCAGTCGGTGTTGGAGAATGATGACGGGGCCGCCCGTGGATCGCTCGGGCGCATTTATGGCAAGTTGACCGACCACGACCTGGTGGTGCTGATGCCGGCCATCATCAAGGCAATTGGGGATCTGGCGCCCAGCAATGAGATGTTCGGCGATGGCATCCGCCTGGCAGGCCTGGATTTAGTGTCGCAACTGCGCATTCACGAGGGCATGCCCCTGTGCGTGTCGGTGATCGAACCGAACCGCTGGGGCGGGGGCAAGCGCCTGCCGAAATGCCTCGAGTACCTCGCCCGCTACGGCGTTCACGCCAAGGCGGTCCTGCCCCAGTTGAAGAAAATGCGCCGGAATACCGGCAAGCTGGGCGACAGAGCAACCCTTATTGACAAGACCATCGCTGAGATCGAAGCCAGCACGGCTTCACCAACGCTGGTGGATCTGAAAGAGTTCATGGCCCGGCCCTGATCGGTTCAGGGAAAAGACGCGGCGATAAGAGACGAATTCAATTGAAACAAATATAGACATAACCAAAATGAAGAGAGTAACATTATTGACGACGATGGCGCAGATCGGGAAAGCCTTTGCCGATGCCATGGCGGAATTCCTGGCAAGCAGAACTAACAACAATAACGAAACCACTGTAATGATGATTCCCAAAACAAAGCGCATCACCACCGTCGCCACCCTGATCATTGCGGCAGCGCTGGCGACTCCCGCCACGGCCGCGCGGAATGGCCAGATGCCCCCTCCCGACTTCACCAAAGGCGAAAAGATCCCCGCCGGCGCGCACCACGATTGGAACCTCGGCGCCACCGGTGCCCGCGGCTGGATCTATTGTGACAAGATGGTAACTGCTGACGCGCGGCAAATCGCGATCACCCAGGTGGACAAGGGCTCCCCGGCCGATGGAATCCTCACGGTCGGCGATGTGATCCTCGGTGTCGGCGGCAAGCCGTTTTCCTATGACCCGCGCACTGAGTTCGGCAAGGCGCTCACCAGCGCCGAATCCGAGGCGGGCGGCGGAAAACTAACATTAATCCGTTGGCGGGCCGGCAAGGCAGAAGTGGTTGTCGTCAAGCTTCCGGTGCTCGGCAGTTATGGCGCCACCGCACCTTACAACTGCCCCAAATCGAAGCGAATTCTCGAACAGGGGTGTAAAGCACTCGCTGCCCGGATTGCTGACCCATCATACAGCCGGAGTCCTAACCAGGACCCCATCACACGATCCCTCAATGCGCTCGCACTGTTAGCCGGCGGTAACCCCGCATACCTCCCGCTGGTCAAGAAAGAAGCCCAATGGGCGTCGGACTACTCGGAAGACGCGATGCAGACCTGGCATTACGGCTACGTCATCATGCTACTCTCCGAGTATGTGATGGCAACCGGCGACGATTCGGTGATGCCGGGCCTGCGGCGGCTCGCACTCGAAGCCGCCCACGGCCAGAGTGCGGTGGGCTCGTGGGGCCACAGGTTCGCGCTGCCCGACGGACGGCTTGGCGGCTACGGGATGATGAACTCCCCGGGGCTGCCGCTGACCATTTCGTTAGTGATGGCCCGCGCGGCGGGTGTGAAGGACCCGGCGCTGGACCGCGCCATCGAGCTGAGCGCCCGCCTGGTCCGATTCTACATCGGCAAGGGAGCGGTTCCCTACGGCGACCACCATCCGTGGATTGAGAACCACGACGACAATGGCAAGTGCGGAATGGCCGCCGTCCTGTTCAACCTGCTCGGTGAGGTGAAAGGCGCGGAGTTTTTTTCACGCATGAGCATCGCCTCCCACGGACCAGAGCGCGACACCGGACACACCGGCAATTTCTTCAACATCCTGTGGTCGCTGCCGGGCGTTGCCCAGTCCGGCCCCAACGCCACCGGGGCTTGGATGAACGAGTTCGGCACCTGGTACTTCGACCTCGCCCGGCACTGGGACGGCACTTTTCCTCATCAAGGCCCGCCGGAGTTGGAGGATGACAGCTACGCAGGCTGGGACAGCACCGGCGGCTACTTGTTGGCATACGCGATGCCACTCAAGAAGATCCATCTAACCGGAAAGCGCCCAAGCGTCGCCCCGCAGGTTGACGCCGCCGCCGCGCAGGCCCTCATTCGCGACGGGCGCGGCTGGAACAATAAGGACCGCAACAGCGCCTACGACAAGCTTAGCGAAGACCAACTCTTTGAACGCCTCGGCAGTTGGTCGCCAGTGGTCCGCGAGCGGGCCGCGATGGCGCTGGCCCGCCGCAAGGAGGTTCCCATTCCACCCCTGCTGAAAATGCTCGAGTCACCCGCACTCGAATCCCGCTACGGCGCCTGCCAGGCTCTGATCGCCCTTCGCGGGCGTGGGGCACCTGCCATGGAAACACTGGGGAAGTCCTTGGCGGAACCAGACCTGTGGTTGCGCATCAAGGCGGCCGAGGCCCTGGCAAGCATCGGTGACCCCGCCATGCTGACGGTGCCGGAACTCCTTAAACTGCTGGCTCATGTTGACAAGGAGAACGATCCGCGCGGTATGCAGCAGCGGTATCTTTCATTTGCCCTTTTCGATAATGGTGGCGAGCATGGTGTCGGAATGCTCAACCGTTCCCTTGACGGAGTGGACCGCGAGTTACTCTATCAAGCGGTGCGCGCCGGCCTCAAGAACCAGGACGGCCGCGCCCGGGGTGCCATCGGCTCGGTCTATCGGAATCTATCCGCCGAAGAAATCAAGCCGTTGTTGCCCGCCATCCTCCAGGCGGCCGTCGACCCAGCCCCCAGCGGCGAGATGTTCGCCGACGAAATCCGCCTCGCGGGGCTCCGCGTCCTGGCCAAACATCGGATCAAGGAAGGCATCGATGCGTGCGTGAATTACACGCGCGATCAGAACCCATGGGATAGCCAGGAGCGAACGCCCAAACTGATGGAGATCCTACTCAGCTACGGTGCCCACGCGAAGTCCACCATCCCGGAACTGACACGGATTGCCGACTACTTTGAAAAGGACGAAAAGGACTTTCCCAGGGAGCTGATGCTCATGAAGGCCAAGTGCGTCCGCGAGGCGATCCGTGCGATCAAAGCCTCGACGGACAAACCGGAACTCATCGGTATCAAATAGGACATGGAAAACATCAACCAGCTAAACTAACAAATACGGCCTATGGGCAAACCAACCAAACTAACAAAACTAACTCGCTCCATTTTTCTCCTGGCGATCGCGCTGGGGGCCACCGCCTTGGGCAAACCGATTCCTGCCAACGGCAAGCTGAAAATCTTCATCCTGTCAGGCCAGTCGAACATGATTGGCTTCGGTCAACTCGACGGAAGCCCGGGAACCATGGAGACTTATCTCAAGAGTAACCCCAAGGATTATGGTCACTTGGTCGATAAGGACGGCAAGCGGGTCGTCCGCGACGACGTGTGGATCGTGAACATTTCCGAAGAGCGGAAGCAGCAGCAAGGCTGGTTGACCACCGGTTACGGGGCGCCTGGAGGCCACATCGGGCCCGAGTATGGCTTTGGCTTCACGGTGGGGGATGCGTACGAGGATCCGGTCTTGATCATCAAGTCGGCCTGGGGTGGCCGGTCGCTTTATCATAACTTCCTGTCGCCGAGCTCGGAGGTGTATCCGAAGCCGGAGAAAGACGGGGACAAGGGATTTCAATACGCGGAAATCCTACGGCACGTGAAGGAGATCACTGGAAACCTGAAGCAATACTTCCCGGGTTATTCGGGCAAGGGTTACGAGATCGTTGGTTTCGCCTGGCATCAGGGCTGGAACGACCGGATCGACCAGAAGGCGGTGGATGCCTACGAAAAGAACATGGTCAACTTCTTGAAGGATATCAGGGAGGATCTGGGCATCGCAAAGCTGCCTTTCGTGATCGCCAATACCGGAATGGGTGGCTGGGACAATCCCCCCCAGTACAAGGCGAAGGTCGAGAAACTCATGGAAGCGCAGCTTGCACTGGCCGATCCGAAGAAATACCCGGAATTCAAGGGCAACGTCGCTGGCGTGGAAACCCGCGGCTTCCAGCGCAAGCGGGAGGAGTCGCCCTCCAAGCAGGACTTCCATTGGTTAAGGAACTGGGAAACCTTGTACCTGATCGGCAAGTCCATGGGCGATGCGATGCTTGGCCTCGAGGTCGGTAGCGCCACGCCCCCCAAGTAGGCCGCCCGGCCGGATTATTCAACCCTTCCACACCCATCCTCGAATCATGAAGAACCACAGCCGTGTGTTTGTTGTCCTTGGTCTGCTTGTCGTAGTTCATTCCTCGGTGGCGGGTGATCCCGGAACAACCAAGGGAATCATTGATATCGGCAAACAGGAGCGACCGGCGGATGCGGTCACGCTGGTCGGGCCAGACGGCTATAACCTCGTCCCTGAGGGCGCGGCCCCCACCAAGTGGGCCTTCGCTGACGGGATTCTCACCGCCTCGCCCGTCTGGGACGGTGTCCTCACCAAGGATACCTATCAGGACTTCCGCATGCACGTGGAGTTCAACGTCAATGAAGTGAAGGACGCCAAGGATCCCGAGGCGGACGGCAACTCCGGCATCTACATCCAGCAGCGCTACGAGATCCAGATTCTCAACTCATTCGGCGTGCCTGCAGCGGACTACAAGCCCAGTTACTGCGGCAGCATTTACCGACAGAAGAAACCGGATCGGCTCGTCTGCAAGAAGGCGGGGGAGTGGCAGAGCTACGACTTCGTCTTTCGGGCGGCCCGCTTTGATGGCGGGAGGAAGACCGAGAACGCCCGCATCACCGTCTATCAGAACGGTGAATTGATCCACGATGACTATTCCATCACCGGTAAGACCGGCGTAGGGGAGAAGGAAGGACCGGAGCCCCGGCCCGTCAAGCTGCAGGGACACCACAACCCGGTGCGCTTCCGCAACGTCTGGATCCAAAGGCTGTCACTCGACACGAAAGCGGCGAAACCAGAGGCCAATGACGCCAGCGTATCGGCAATGGAGAAGACCGATGCTCGGCAGGGCAAGCCCATGCCCCGTGTGCTGTCATCCACGACGATGCACCCGCTAAAGGAAATGCAGGACGATTTTCTGAAGCTGAAGTTCGGCATGTTCATCCATTACAACATGGCAACCTACAAGGGCGTCCTATGGGTCGCGGGCTAACACAGTCCCGCCGACTTCAATCCGGGCGGCAAGATCGACACCGACGCCTGGGCTGACGCCGCGGTATCCGCCGGCATGGAATACGGAGTGCTCACGGCCAAGCATGTCGCGGGCTTCTGCCTGTGGGACAGCAATCACACCACCATGACGCCATGAATCCCGCCTGCCCGTACCAGCATGACCTCATGGCGCAGTTCATCAAGTCATTCAAGAACCGCGGCTTGAAGGTCGGGCTATACTATTGCTGGCGTGACCCGGGATTCAAGAACGAGCTCAAGATCCTGCCACCGGAATGCGATCCGGCACCGCATTCCTTGCAGGAGCAGAATGAATTCCAGAAGAAGCAGATCGCCGAATTGATGGAAGTGTATCCGGATGTTTCTAGCCTCTGGAACGATGGCCTCGACACGACGATCATGCCCGCGGAGGAAGCGTTTGCGTTCTGCCGGGGCTTGGGTTCGGGCAAGGGCGGCAACGAGGCTCAACTCATGAGGAAGTACCCTGAACCGTGGGGTCAGAGCGTGTGAGCGGTTGGCGAAGCGGCCGCCCCGCACGCCGCACGCGCCTGCGTCGGTCGGCCGATTCGCGGCGCAGCGTGGGGTGTGCTCAAGAACGCAGCGCTACTGAATAGTCACGGCTTAGCCGCGAGGGAATAGACTCCCGTCATTACCGCAGCCATGGCGTAAGTCAGGGCGATGCGTTGCTGGGGCGTCATGACAGGCGCGGCCCGTAACTTTTGCAGACGCGTGACCGCACCTTCGAACTTTCCGGCTCTATACTCCGTCAGAGCCTGGTTCATTTGCTGCGCCGGGGAGGGGGCGGGTGCGGCCTGCGAGACGGCCGAGGGCTGGGAAGCGGTTGCGCGGCCGGAGCGTAGTGGCCTGGCAGCGCGACTGCGTCGGGAAACCACCTTGCCGGTGCGTCAGATTGCCCAACGCCTCCAGATGGGCAGTTGGCGAAGTCTCAACAACCAAGCTCTACCTGCGGAGGAAAGCCGCCGCGAGGGCTGCCCGGCCTTGATTGGAGCCGGGCTTTGGGCCCGTCGGCAGGCGCGGCTGAGCTTCAGGGCGGGCCGAATTTCTGCTTGAACCATTCAATGGCTGCTCTTTCACCAAACAATCTTATGCGGTCGCAATACCCGGCCAAATCCGCGTCGCTTAGATTCTGAAAAATGGCTGCGGACTGTTGAGCGTCCGCTTTCAGGGCCTCCCGGCGGGCCTTGGCTTCATCCTGCAACTGCTGCACGCTCTTTCCGGGAATGCCACTGGGCGCATTCGGGTCCAGCCCTTGCAAGAGATTGTTTTGCACGGCGAGTTGCACCAGGTCTTCGATGAGATAGCTCGGCTCAGTCGCCATCTTTCCGGCCATTTCGAAACCGATGTTGAGAGCAGCTTGTGCGGAGGCATCGTCTCCGGCGATCCGGTAGGCCTTGGCGAGGTCCGCGAGATTCTGCGACATGCCTTTCAGCTCGCCCAGATGCGGCAACGGCAACTCCATCGAGGCGGCCACTTTTGCCTCCGCATCCGAATACCCCGCCGCCTCATAGGCTTCCTCACAATCGAGGACACTTTCCCTGGCGAAGTAGGAAAAGTCGCTTTTCCCCGCCGCCTCCGCGAGTTTGCCCAGGGCGGCGTCAGTCATGCCGGACTTGAACAAATTTGCCGCAGCGAGGTAGGTGGCCAGGGCATTGTTGGGATTGGAACGTTCCCACGTTTCAAGCAACTTTTGTCGTTCCGCCTTGTCCTGAGTTCTAGACCAGGACTCGAAAGCCACGCGGGGATCGTTCGGCGCTTGCTCCGCCGCCTCGTTCAGGAACGCCCGATTGCCGGTCAGACGGAACGCCGCCAGCAGGCTGGCTACGTTGCGATGATTGGCGGCAAGATAGCCGTCGAGTTGCTCAGGCCGGATTTCGAGCAATTCCTCTCCGTTAAGCATCTTCTTGATCCTCGACGGTTGGGGCGTGGCATTGGCTTCAGCCTGCTGGATCGGGGGGATGGCGGGCGCGGGCAACTTGGGACGTGGCTGCGACGCGGGCGGGGAGGGCAATGTTGGAGGCATTACGACTTCGTGCCTGCTCTCCCGCAGCCCCAGAAACGCGCCGACCGCCAGGACTACAACCGCCAAAAGTGCCAAAGCAAAAGATTTGAGATTCATGTTACGCTGTTCATGGACATCGCCGGGGCGAAAACGTTATGCGCCTGCCGCGAACCCTGTCCCGGCCTGCGCGCCAGGGTTCATGGTTTTGCCCTTGCAGGGCCGGACCGGGTTTGTGTATCGGTGCCCCCCCGGGGGATCGCAACCCGGGCTGATGAGTTTAATGATCTCCAGCGATACTAATTGATAGAGGGCAGTCCGGCGTGTCAAGTCACGGTCGGCGTGTGATCGAAGGATTCGCTGGGAGCGGTCACGCGGACAGCGACCGAAGGCGGCGACGGACGATGAGTGAGAGCAGGCTCCAAGCTGCAGCCACGCGCTGCTCAGGCTTGTGCCGGCCCTTCCGCCGCACGCTAAAGCTGACGGGAATCTCGATCACCCGTCGGCGGCACTGGAGGGTTTCAAGCAGCATCTCGACGGCGAAAGCAGGGCCATTCTCGGATAGGCGCGGACGGATAAGTTGCCACGACGAACGCCACATTGCCCGGAACGAACAGCCGGTGTCGGTGAAATGCGGTTCGTAGCCCCACCAGACAAGATCGAGGATCAGCGCCATCGCCACATGCGCGAAGCGCACGATTCCGCGCATGTTGGCGCCCTGGTGGACAAGTTGGCGGGTGGTGCGCGTGCCGACTACCACATCGGCGTCCTTCAGGTACTCGAGGAATTTGGGCACGTCGGCGGGCGTGCAGGAGCCGTCGGCATAGGCGGTGAACAGGATGTCGGAGGACAGTGCCTCAAGGCCGGTTCGCATCATGGTACCGAACTCGCCGCTCGCCGCGACCACTACACGGGCGCCGCCGCACGCCTCTAACGCTGGAACCGGCTGCGTCGGATCCAGCACCAGCACGATCTCGGAGAACCGGCCGAGGCCTGCGAACTCATGCACCGCTCGCAGCGGATCCTCACGCCGGCCGCGCGCGAGCAGCGCCAGCCCCAGCCGGTTGCTCTCGAAGTTGCGCGTGCGCCGCAAATAAGTCGCGAGGTTCAGTTCGTCGCGGTCGTTGATGTTGACATAGCTGCCCTTGAGGTAGAACGGGCGAACGCGATGGCCATCGCGCACCAAGCGTCCAAGCACGCTGACCGGATCTGTGGGGCCGAGCGCCGGGTTGGCCAGTGCGGCTTCTAGGTGTCCGAAGATGTCCCGGTGGAACAGGAAGGTCCCTAGCCCGAGCAGCGAGGAGGAGGACAAGTGCTTTGGTTTTTCGATCAGCCGTCGCACGAGCCCCCCCTCGACTTCGACGGCGTAGTTCTTTAGCACTTGCTCGGGTGCCGGCTGGTCGAGTACCGCACAGGTCGCGAGCGCCTCGTGGAAACCATTTGTTAGCAACTCTTCGTGGTTGGATTGGATGTAGCACTCGTCGCCCAGGATGATCACGAAACATTCGCCAACGTGCGGCTTCGCGCAAAGGATGGAGTAGCTCAGGCCCTTGTCTATGGCGTCGTTCTCGACCCAAGTGATCGAGACCCCGAAGCGCGAGCCATCGCCGAAGTGATCGCGAATCACCTTCGCGTGGTCGCCCGTCACGATCACCACCTTCTTGATGCCGAGTTGGTCCCTGAAGATGGCGAGAATGCGTGCGAGGTTTGGCTCTCCGGCGACGTCGAGCATGCACTTGGGGATGCCCTTGGTGTAAGGATAGGCGCGGGTGCCGCGCCCCGCCGCCGGGACTACTCCGATCAGTTCGTTCATCGTGGCTCCGACGCGGTTTTGCGCCCATCCAACACTACGAGCTTCAGCCAGTAGCGGGTAACGAACCAGACGTACTTAAGGGTTTCAGGAAGGTGCTTCATCTTGGAAACGCCTCGGCTTCGCGGAGTGTAGGCGACAGCGATTTCGCTGATCGTATGGCCCTCACAAGCGAGCTTGGCCCCCAGTTCGACCACATGCTCGAAGCCGTTCTGGTGAAGGACAATGCCCGACAGCGCCTCGCGCCTGAGCGCCTTCATGCCAGTGTAGAAGTCAGTCGTGTGCTGGTGAAACAACAGGTTGAACACGCCGCTAATCACGCGGTTGCCGATGCGACGGAACAACGGCATGTCCGGGCGGTCGGCCCCGAGGAACCGCGACCCATAAACGACGGTTTCCCGCTCAAGGGCCGTCAGCATTGCTGGGATCGACTCCGGTGGGTACTCGAGGTCCGCATCAATGATGACAATGCGTGGTGCCGTGCCCGCCAACATGCCATCGCGCAGCGAGGCGCCATAGCCCTCGTTGGTCGCGTGACGCACCAACCGCACGCCAGGCATACGCTGTATTTTCTGGACGGTGTCGTCGGTCGAAGCGTTGTCAACGAACACCAGTGACTTCCCGAGACCAAGGCGCGCGACGCGGGCGTAGAATTCTTCCACCGAGGCTGACTCGTTGAGCACGGGGACGACGATGTCAATGGTGGCGGAGTCTAGGCCGGACGAGTTCAAGCCGGAACCATCCGATGGAAATGGTGGAGATTTGCTCTCAACGCTCCGCGGATCATGTGCGAGTCGGTCGAAGGCTCTTGCATGGTAAAGAACGTAACCGAGCCCCAAGACCCATACCGACACTTTGGCCATGGCAGCGACGGTGTAATTTTCGATCCGCCACGTTGGCACCCAAAGAGAGATGCCGACGGCCACAAACAGCAATCGCCCCAGAAATGTCTTCCGCTGAAGTGCCAGCATCCCCATAGGAATGAGCAAGAAAATCAACATCACATCATCGTAGCTTTGGTGGTACATCCAGAGACGGCCCAATACCGCCGCGATGGCCATAAGCACCAGCACAGAGCGGTGGCGGCACCACCAGAGCAGCACTCCACAAACCACCGAACCGCCAACCAACAAGAACAGTATCACCAAGGACCGCTCGGCACCCAGAGCGCGGAGTATTCGCACCAACCCTTTATCCCCACCGTCCCAGGAGGCCGATTGCTCGAACGCCTGCTGGAGCATGGTGATCGGCCCGGCCCCCAGCCAAAGGCAAATGATGGCGGTGGCAGCGATGATATACCCAAATGCCGTAGCCACAGCCACCCACCGGCCGCGCACCAGCGGAATGAGGAAGAATAGCCCAGCCATCTGCGGCTTCACGGCGGCTAGGCCCAAAGCCAGCCCTTCGAGGATCTGGTTGCCGTTGCCTCCGCGAAACAGGAGCGCCAGCAACAGGGCGTTGACGACGATGCCATATTGCCCCCGATCCAAGGTGTAGCTATGCGCAAAGACCGCCAAAACCGCTGCCACCAAGAACCACCGCTTGGGCGGGGCAAGCGCTCGGCCCAGTCGGAACGCGGCCCCAAGCATCAGCGCCAGGGCCACTACGTTCAGTGCCGAAAAATAGACCCGGACCGCTTCAAACCTGATCGGGGGTGCCAAGAGAAATCCCGTTAAATAGCTCCAAGGCGGATAGCCACAGGGAAATGACCACACCTCCGACTCGGTAGCGGTAACGCCGAATACCCTCCCTTGCACCGCCTTCTTGTCGGCTGGTTCGGAGTCAAAGATGTCACCCGGGTTAACACGATGGAGCACGTATGACTGCTCCGCCCACCTGCTTTGGAGGTCCAAGCTATCCACCATCAGGGACCGGAGTCCACTTCCAACGCCCAGGATGCCAGCTACCACCAAGATAAAACACCCGAACGTCAGCCAGTGTTTGTGGCTGAGGCGAAACCGCTTTTCTGAGCTTTCACTGTTCATGGAGCGTTGCCTCCGGGCCGCTTGAATTCCGAACCGATACTGCCAGGAATTTGTTTTTGAAGCTCCGCGATTCAAGGAAGAATTGCTTTTGCGTTGGGTTCATTGCACGCCAAGTATCTGCCTCGAAGCCGCACTGCGAGGGTTTGTATCAGGTTGTTTAGCCACGCCGAATCGGCGACCCCATCTTCCCTGCCGGAAGGCCCGCCGCCGCCGGCTTTCCGACCCGAAACCGGCAGGCGGTGGCCGCACCTGGCCAGCAGGCGACATCGCTCTGCTGGACGTGGCGGGCAGACTGAATCAGTGAGGAAACCACCGCAGCCGTGAAGGGGCCGACCCTCACTTTTGACATAAACTGGCAGCGCACTGCTTTCTTGAAGCAGCACAAGCTTACGAGAGTAGCTTTCGTTTGTCAGCACGCGGGCAGGTTGGCACTGAGCCACGCTGGCGTCAAGCGCCAGCACCGTCCTATTCACCCCTGGCCCTCAGCCTGGCGGAACGGCGCGAAGCGCAGCGCCTGGTGCGCTCGTGCGCCGACCCGCGGGTGGTGGAGCGGGTGGGGTTTGCGCTTTTGGGCGCGACCGGACAGTTCACGCTGGAAGAACTGGCAGAGCAGGTGGGGCGGCGGCGCTCGACCCTCCAGACCTAGCTGAGAAAGTTCCAGGCCGGCGGACTGGCTGGCCTGCTGGAACGCGATTCGTCACCGGGCATCACCAGCCCCATCGGACAGGCGCGCATCCAGCGGAAATTGCAGGCCGGGTTGCAGGCCGTGCGCTAGCCCTCGGCCGCCCACGTCGCCGCGTGACTCAAGGAAGCGCATGGCATCACGCGCTCGCGGAAGTCTATCTATTACTGGTTTGAGAAACTGGGGCTGAGTCTGGCGGAGGCCATGCCCTCGCCACGCGGCCCGGCCACCGCCCAGCGACCCGCTCCCAGTCGTTAGCGGCTCGCCCCGAGTTTGGCCGACGGCCTACCCGTTCGGCGGGAACGGGGCCGGCGTTGTCCTCCGCTTCTGTGCGAACGGTTCAGGGTTCCAACAGGCCCATCTCGATTAGTGTTGGGCCTAACTCTATTAACCTAAAAAGAGTAGTTGAAAGCTGGAAATCACAGAAAGCGATTGGTAGAAGGGGGAATTCAACTGCTCCGCAGCTAACCATTTGGGAGACAAGTCGCAAATCAGCAAACACTTGCAAATAAAGGCTGGTGCCCGAAATCTGTTACTTCTTTTATATCACTAGTCGGGCGGATCTGACCGTTGAGCAAGTCGTCGAGTTAGCCCACCAACACGGCAACCAAGAGAACGTGATCGCGCAGTTGAAAGGGGCCGTTCAGGCGATGCGGATGCCGGTGAATGACTTGAACAGTAACCGGGCCTATATGGTGATGACTACGCTGGCGTGGAATCTCAAGGCCTGGTTGGCGTGGTTGGTGCCGAACCGCGCCTGCGGCCTGGAGCTGATGAATATGGAGTTCCGGACCTTCCTGCAAGCCATCGTGGCCCTGCCGGCTCAGATTGTTAGGACGGCTAGAAAGCTAGTCTATCGCCTCTTGGGATACAACCGGTGGCTGAAGGTTCTGCTAACGATGTTCGAGCGGATTCGACAGTAAGCTTTAACCGGTTAGTGCTAGGCTGGCCGGAAGCAACTCAGAGCAAGAGACCCCACAGAAGAGGTGGGTACAGAAATGTGTGTAAAACCACCTTTAAGCCCCTGCGCCGGAGTTTTGAGCACTTACCGAGGTGACTTGAGGGAAGAGAGCCGGGGTTCAGGGAGCGATTGGGACAATCGCGCCGTAGAAAACCGAAGTAACTCGCGGCTTCCGATCGTGCGGGTGTAATGCGCCTGTTTTAGGACTAGCAGCCTGTCTGACTTAGCTCAAGGCGGCAGGCAAGGTGGTGGTGGTTTCCCGGACGGCTGTGAAAATGGGTTCTGGTTCATCGGTGGCGGAACCCACTTGGTGATGTTCTGGCGCGCCACTAAGGTTGCCACCGGGT